>NZ_JBPXMD010000014.1:0-227914 GCF_051918855.1 Streptosporangium sp. H16 | reverse complement strand
TGGACCAACGACATCAGCCACGGCGAACTGCTGCGCACCAGCGCCGACCAGACCATGACCGTCGACCCCTGCAACCTCCAGCTGCTCTACCAGGGCCGCAACCCCAACTCCGACGGCGTCGACTACGGCCTCCTGCCCTACCGGCCGGGCCTGCTGACACTCCAGCGCTGACCGGTGTGACACCGATCCGGCTCAGACGTTCCTGACGTTGGAGCGGGCGGGCTCGGCGCGAGGCCGAGCCCGCCCCCGGGTCACGCAGGGAGCCCAGATCATCCTGCTGACCCGGAGCAACTCCCCTGCTGATCACCCCCTGAACAGCCCCGGACGCGGCGAGCGCTCTGACCCGCCGCGTCCGGGGCCACCAACACCCCCCGTCGAAACCGCCTGAGGGAGACAACAGGTGAGACCCGTACTTCGCGCGGCCGGGAGGAGATCTCGCCGCCTGGTTCTCTGGACCGTGAGCCTGTTCTTGCTGACCACGTTGCTCCCGTCCCTGGCCAGGGCCGACAACCCGATCGTGCAGACGATCTACACGGCCGACCCGGCGCCGCTCGTCCACAACGGCCGCGTGTACGTGTACACCGGCCACGACGAGGACGGCTCGACCTACTTCACCATGCGCGACTGGCGCGTCTTCTCCTCCACGGACATGGCCAACTGGACCGACCACGGCTCCCCCATGAGCCTGGCCACCTTCGCCTGGGCCGACGCCAACGCCTGGGCCGGCCACGTCATTCCCCGCAACGGGAAGTTCTACTGGTACGTGCCGGTGCGGAACCGGGCGACCGGTGGTATGGCCATCGGGGTCGCGGTCGGCGACAGCCCCACCGGGCCCTTCCGTGACGCGCTGGGCCGCCCGCTGGTCGAGAACGGCGAGATCGACCCGCACGCGTTCATCGACGACAACGGCCAGGCCTACCTGTACTGGGGCAACCCCCGCCTGTGGTACGTCCGGCTGAACACCGACATGATCTCCTTCTCCGGCGGCGCGACCCAGATTCCGCTCACCACGGCGGGGTTCGGCACGCGGAACGGCAACGCCAGCCGCCCCACCCTCTACGAGGAGGGGCCGTGGGTCTTCAAGCGCAACGGCCTCTACTACAACGTGTTCGCCGCCGAGTGCTGCTCGGAGTTCATCGCCTACTCGACGGCCCCCAGCGCCACCGGGCCGTGGACCTACCGGGGAACGATCATGCCGAGGCAGGGGTCGAGCTTCACCAACCACGCCGGGATCGTCGACTTCGCCGGTAGCTCGTACTTCTTCTACCACAACGGCGCCCTGCCGGGTGGCAGCGGTTACACCCGCTCGGTGGCCGTGGAGAAGTTCACCTACAACGCCGACGGCACCATCCCGACCATCAACATGACCGCCGCCGGACCACCCCAGGTCGGCACCCTCGACCCGTACGTCCGCCAGGAGGCCGAGACCATCGCCTGGGCATCGGGGGTGGAGACCGAGGCCTCCGGCGAAGGCGGCATGAACGTCGGCTTCATCGAGAACGGCGACAACATCAAGGTCAAGGGCGTCGCCTTCGGCACCGGGGCGTCCTCCTTCACCGCCCGGGTGGCCTCGGGTACCAGCGGCGGCCGGATCGAAGTGCGCCTCGGCAGCGCCACCGGCACCCTCGTGGGCACCTGCACCGTCCCCGGCACCGGCGGCTGGCAGAGCTGGACGTCGGTCACCTGCCCGGTGTCGGGCGCGACCGGCACCCGCGACCTCTACCTGCGTTTCGCGGGCGGCAGCGGCTACCTGTTCAACCTCAACTGGTGGCAGTTCGCCCCGAGCGGCGGCAGCGGCGGGAACCTGCTGGCCAACGGCACGATGGAGGACGGCACGACGAGCTGGACCAGCTCCGGCGGCACCCTGTCCTCGGCCACCACCGTGGCCCACGGTGGCAGCCGCTCCCTGCTCAACTCCGGCCGTACGTCCGCCTGGCAGGGCCCGCACCAGAACGTGACCGCGCGGCTCACCAACGGCAAGAGCTACACCACGAGCGTGTGGGTCCGCTCGCAGAGCGGCACCCCCAGCGCGAAGGCGACCCTGACGCTCACCGCGAACGGCACGACGAGCTACGTCCAGCTCACCCCGGCGCAGACGGTCAACGCCGGCGGGTGGACCCAGCTCACCGGCACCGCGACGGTCTCGTGGACCGGAACGCTGACCAACGCCTCCTTCTACGTGGAGACGGCCGCGGGCACCGACAACCTCTACATCGACGACGCCTCCTTCCAGTGACAGGAGACGCGCCATGTCAGGACACCGATCACCGCTGACGGCCGTCGCGGTCACGACCCTCGTCGTCCAGCGGCCGGCCGACGAGAGCACCACCTTCGTCCCGCCCCGGTGGAACGGCTCGCCCGCAGCCGGTACGAGCACCACCTTCGGCCCCATGACCAGCGACAGCGCGACCACCCCCCCGGTCCCCTGCGCCTGACCATCGCTAGGAGCGACACCAATGAGAAAACAACGAGCACGTGTGCTGCTGAGCCTGGCGGCGCTGACCTTGGCGCTCACCCCCGCCACCCAGGCGCAGGCCCTGGAGAACGGCGTGGGCCGTACCCCGCCGATGGGGTGGAACACCTGGAACACCTTCGGCTGCAACATCAACGAGACCCTGATCAAGCAGACGGCCGATGCCCTGGTCAACAACGGCATGCGCGACCTGGGATATCAGTACGTCGTCGTCGACGACTGCTGGTTCGACCCCAACCGCGACTCGGCCGGGAACCTCCAGGCCAACCTCTCGCGGTTCCCGAGCGGCATGAAGGCGCTCGGCGACTACCTGCACGCCAGGGGCCTGAAGTTCGGCCTCTACCAGGCCCCCCTCGACAAGACCTGCGCCCAGTACTTCAACGCCTACCCGGGCGCGACCGGCAGCCTCAACCACGAGGTCCAGGACGCCCGGCAGTTCGCCGCCTGGGGCGTCGACTATCTCAAGTACGACTGGTGTTCCCCCACCGGCACCATCGACGACCAGGTGCGCACCTTCGCCAAGATGCGCGACGCGCTGGCGGCGACCGGGCGGCCGATCCTCTACAGCATCAACCCCAACAGCATCCACGAGAAGACCGGCCCGATGCGCAACTGGGGCGACGTCGCCAACATCTGGCGCACGACCGAGGACATCACCAACGCCTGGAACACCGGTCAGACCAACGGCTACCCGATGGGCATCCAGAACATCGTCAACGTCACCGTCCCGCTGGCCTCGTACGCCAAGCCCGGCCAGTTCAACGACCCCGACATGATGGAAGTCGGCCGCGGCGGCATGAACGACACCGAGATGCGCAGCCACTTCGCGCTGTGGGCCATGATGGCCTCGCCCCTGATCGCCGGGAACGACGTCCGGAACATGGACAACGCGACCAGCACGATCCTGAAGAACCAGAACCTGATCGCCATCAACCAGGACACGCTCGGCCTCCAGGCCACCCAGATCAGCAATGACGGCACCCGCCGCATCCTGGCCAAGCGCCTGAGCAACGGCGACGTCGCGGTCGCCCTGTTCAACCAGGGCGGCAGCACGACCACGATCAGCACCACCACGTCCGCCATCGGCCTGTCCGGCAACTCCTTCGGCCTGCGCGACGCCTGGAGCAACGCCGTCACCTCGACCACCGGGAACATCTCGGCGAGCGTGCCGGCGCACGGCACCGTCGTGTACCGGGTCAGCGGCGGCACGCCCAACCCCACCCCCACCCCCACCCCCACGCCCACCGCGTCCACGTCCCGCATCCAGGGCGTGGGATCGGGCCGGTGCCTCGACGTGACCGGCGCCTCCCAGACCAACGGCACCCTGGTGAACATCTGGGACTGCAACGGCCAGAGCAACCAGCAGTGGACCTCCACGGCGGCCGGTGAGCTGCGGGTCTACGGCAACAAGTGCCTGGACGTCAACAACAACGGCACCGCCAACGGAACCGGCGTCCTCATCTGGGACTGCAACGGGCAGAACAACCAGAAGTGGCGGTTCAACTCCGACGGCAGCATCACCGCCATCGGTGCGAACAAGTGCCTGGACGTGCCCAACAGCGCCACCGCCAACGGCACCAAGCTCCAGATCTGGACCTGCAACGGCCAGAGCAACCAGCGGTGGAACCGCATCTGATCACAACACGCTCGAAGTCCGATTCCTCATGACCACGTGAACCGCCGGAACCCGCTCGCCGCCGTCGACGCCGTCCCTGCCGGCCCCGAGACGGCGGCGGACGCCGGCGGTTCACGTGGCCACCTCCACTCCACCCCCCTGGGAGTTCACATGTCACCCCTCAGCCGACGCCAGTTGCTCCAGGCGGCAGGCCTCACCGTCGCCGCGACCGCCGCGGGCCAGTTCACCGGCACCGCACCCGCCTTCGCCGAGATCCCCCCCGTCCGCGCCGACATCGGCGTGTCCGCCCACGCGTTCGAGCTGGGGCAGGTGCGCCTGACCTCCGGCCGCTGGCTGGACAACCAGAACCGCACCCTGTCCTACCTGCGGTTCGTCGACGTCAACCGGCTGATGTACGTCTTCCGCGCCAACCACCGCCTGTCCACCCAGGGCGCGGCGGCCAACGGCGGCTGGGACGCCCCCAACTTCCCCTTCCGCAGCCACATGCAGGGGCACTTCCTGACCGCCTGGGCCCAGGCGTACGCGGTGACCGGTGACACCACCTGCCGCGACAAGGCCAACACCATGGTCGCCGAGCTGGCCAAGTGCCAGGCCAACAACGGCGCCGCCGGCTTCAACACCGGATACCTCTCCGGCTTTCCCGAGTCCGACATCACCGCGGTCGAGAACCGCACCCTGAGCAACGGCAACGTGCCGTACTACTGCATCCACAAGACCCTGGCCGGGCTGCTCGACGTGTGGCGTTACATCGGCAACCTCCAGGCCCGCGACGTGCTGCTGGCGCTGGCCGGGTGGGTCGACTGGCGGACGAGCCGGCTGACCTCCAGCCAGATGCAGGCCATGCTGGGCACCGAGTTCGGCGGGATGAACGCCGTCCTGACCGACCTGTACCAGCAGACCGGCACCGCGCGCTGGCTGACCGCCGCCCAGCGGTTCGACCACAACAACGTGTTCAACCCGCTCGCGGCGAACCAGGACCAGCTCAACGGCCTGCACGCCAACACCCAGGTGCCCAAGTGGATCGGCGCCGCCCGGGAGTACAAGGCCACCGGCACGACCCGCTACCGCGACATCGCCTCCAACGCCTGGCGTATCACCACCAGCGCGCACACCTACGTGATCGGCGGCAACAGCCAGGCCGAGCACTTCCGGCCGCCCAACGCCATCGCCGGGTACCTGTCGCGCGACACCGCCGAGGCCTGCAACACCTACAACATGCTGAAACTGACGCGGGAACTGTGGCAGCTGGACCCGAACCGGGCGGACTACTTCGACTACTACGAGGGGGCGCTGATCAACCACCTCATCGGTCAGCAGAACCCCGCCGACGCCCACGGGCACATCACCTACTTCACCCCGCTCAACCCCGGCGGCCGCCGGGGCGTCGGTCCCGCCTGGGGCGGCGGCACCTGGAGCACTGACTACAACTCCTTCTGGTGCTGCCAGGGCACCGGTATCGAAGTGAACACCAAGCTGATGGACTCCATCTACTTCCACAACGGCACGACGCTGACGGTGAACCTGTTCACCCCGTCGGTGCTGGACTGGAGCCAGCGCGGCATCACGGTCACCCAGACGACCTCCTTCCCGGCGAGCGACACCGTCTCGCTCCAGGTCACCGGCGACGTCGGCAGCTCGTGGTCGATGCGCGTCCGCATCCCCTCCTGGACGAGCGGCGCCACGATCAGCGTCAACGACGTCCAGCAGGACATCGCCACCACGCCCGGCTCGTACGCGACGATCACCCGGTCGTGGACCTCGGGCGACACCGTGACCGTGCGCCTGCCGATGCGCGTGGTCATGAAGGCCGCCAACGACAACCAGAACGTCCAGGCGGTCACCTACGGGCCGCTGGTGCTGTCGGGCAACTACGGCAACACCGCGCTGTCGGCGCTGCCGTCGCTGAACCCCGCGTCGGTCACCCGGACGAGCACCTCGGCGCTCACGTTCACGGCGACGGCCAACTCCGCGACCGTCAACCTCATCCCGTTCCACGACGCCCACGGCCACAACTACACCGTTTACTGGAGCACCAACGGTCAGGTCGGCTCGGGGACGGCGAGCTTCCGGCTGCAGAACGCGGCGACCGGGCTCGTCCTCGGCGTCCAGAACATGTCCACGGCCGACGGCGGCCTGGCCTTGCAGTGGGCGGACAACGGCACCGCCGACCACGACTGGGTCCTGGTCGTGGACGGCAACGCCGTCAAGCTGCGCAACGTCCACAGCGGCAAGGTCCTGGGCGTGGAGAACATGGCCACCACGGACAACGCCCGCGTGCTGCAGTGGGGCGACACGGGCACCGCCGACCACCGGTGGACGCTCGTGGACGTCGGGGACGGGACCCACAAGATCCGCAACGTCAACAGCAACAAGCTGCTGGCCATCCTGAACGGCTCCACGAGCCAGGGCGCGCAGGCCGTCCAGGACGCCGACAACGGCAGCGGCGACAACCAGTGGCGCTTCCTGCCCACCGGCGCGCGCCGCATCCAGAACGTCGCCAGCGGCATGGTGCTGGGCGTGACGAACATGTCCACCGCCGACGGCGGCCTGGTGATCCAGTGGGGCGACACGGGCACCGCCGACCACCTGTGGACGGCCGTGACCAGCACGGGCGGCTACTTCAAGCTGCGCAACTCCAACAGCGGCAAGGTCCTCGGCATCGAGAACGCCTCGACGAGCGCGGGCGCCCGGGCGCTCCAGTGGTCCGACACCGGCGCCAACGACCACCGCTGGCGGCTGCGGTACGGCTCCAACGGCTCCTTCCGCATCCAGTGCGCCAACGGCGGCCGCGTCCTGGGCGTCAGCGGCGGATCCACCGCGCAGGGCGCCCAGATCGTGCTGGCCGACGACACCGGCGCCAACGACCGCCTGTGGCGATTCCTGTGAGCGATCCACGATGGACGACGCGGCCGCCACGGTCACGAGGAACCGGGACCTGATCGCCCGCGACCGGTGGACCGTCACGGGCGTGTGACCGCACGGCCCTTCGCGCGTCGACGCGAGGAGGGGGGCCGGGCTTTCGGCCCGGCCCCCCTCCTCAGGTGACCGGTTCGAGCCGGGTGCGGGGGCCTTCCAGGCGCAGTCTCGACATCGGAGCGACCGTCCCGCCGAAGTGGGCCCGCTCGACCGGGCCCCGGTAGTCGAGGAAGCTGACCACGCGCAGGTCGTCGAGCACCATCCAGGCGTAGGCCTGGTCGGGCTGGGCCGCCGGGTTCCCGATGACCAGGCCGGAGCCGTTCAGGGGTTCGTAGGGGCCCTCCATCGTCGCGGAGACGAAGCCGTACAGGCCGGTCGGGGCGGCGCCCTCCGGTTCGAACGACTGGCGGTGGGTGCAGAAGAACAGGTAGTGCAGGCCGCCGTGGACCACGATGTGCGGGCGTTCGATCTCGCGGTTGATCCCGTCGGCGACCAGGAGCGGCGGGCGCAGCGGCAGTCCCTCGGACTCCGGGCCGGCCAGCGCGACGGCGCCCATGTGGCGGTCGCCCCACGGGACGGAGGCCGCGATCAGCAGGTGGCCCCGGAACCAGGCCGGGTCGCGGAAGGCCCGGATCCTCCCCGGCCCCCCTTCGCGTTCGTCGGACGGAAGGTAGAACTCGCCGCCGGAACGCACGATCTCCCGATGCTCGGCCGATCCCGGCCGTCCGGGTCTCCCGTCGAGCGGCAGACGCGCCTCGACCACTCGTTGCACGAAGGTGGGCCGCTTCTCGTCGCGGTGCCCGGTCGCCGTGTAGAAGACCGACACGGTGCCGTCCGCACGCCGGATCGCCGTGCCGGACCACTCGCGGCTGCCCGGTGACTCGCCGTCGGGGAAGACGTTCCCGAGGTCGATCCACTTGCCTTCCTCCAGGGCGAGCAGGCGGATGCGGGCGACGTCGTGGCGGTCCTCCGGATGGCCGGCCGCCGGGGCGGTCAGGCCCATCCAGAGTTCGCGGCCCTCGAAGAGGGCCGTGGCACCGTCCTCCTCCTGGATCGGCCACATGTCCCACAGGTCCAGGCCGGGCAGCGCCGCCTCGACGGGGCCGAGGATGGGCGGCGCGGTCGTCGCCGGATCCTCGGTGATCAGGTCGAGGTGGCGGCGCGTCCACCGGGTCGTCGTGCTCACTCGTTCTCGTTTCCGTTCAGGGCCGCTCGGGCCAGTTCCGCCGCGCCGGTGATCCCGGACAGGTTCCCGAGTCCCGGCGGGGTGATGACGGTGTCCAGGGGATAGCCACCGGCCAGTTCGGCGGTGCGGGCCCGGACCAGGTCGAGCAGGCCCGGCCGGCCGCCGACCCCGCCGCCGATGATCACCGCCTGCGGAGACACGACGGCGGCCAGGTTGTGCACGGCCAGCGCCAGGTACTCCGCCTCCAGTTCCCACGGCTCGCCGTCCCCGAGCTCCTGGGCGGGCCGCCCCCAGCGCCGCCGCATCGACGTCCCCGAGGCCAGCCCTTCGAGGCAGTCGCCGTGGAAGGGGCACGCGCCGGGGAAGGGGTCGCGCGCGGTGTCGTGAGGCAGCCGCATGTGCCCGGCCTCGGGGTGGGTGCGCCCGTGCAGCGGGCGCCCGCCGACGATCACGCCGACCCCGACGCCGGTGCCGACGGTCATGTAGGCGAGCGTGTGCAGCCCCCGCCCGGCGCCGTGGCGCAGCTCGCCGATGGCGGCACCGTTGACGTCGGTGTCGAGCCCGACCGGCACCCCGAGCCCCTCCCGGAAGGGTGTCACCACGTCGGTGCCCGACCAGCCGGGTTTGGGGGTGGTGGTGATGCGCCCGCTCGCCAGGTCGACCGGCCCGAAGGTGGCGACGCCGACCGCCGCCGGGGCGGGATGGCGGCGGAAGAAGTCGACGGCGGCCGGGATGGTCTCGTCGGGGGTCGTCGTCGGGACCACCTCGGTGGCCACGATCCTTCCGTCGGTGTCGGCGAGCGCGCACACCCATTTCGTGCCGCCGGCCTCGACTGCTCCGTACATGGTCATCCCTTCAGTGAACCCTGGAGCAGAGCCGTGACGAAACGCCGCTGGAAGATCAGGAACACCGCGAGCGTGGGGGTAAGGATGAGCAGCGAGCCCGCGCACAGCAGCGGGATGTCGGTGCCCCACTGTCCCTGGAAGGCCCCCAGAGCCCCGGACATGGTGCGTTGCAGCGGGTCGTCGACCAGCACGATGGCCAGCAGGAACTGGTTCCACGTCCACAGGAACAGCAGGATCGCCAGCGACGAGGTCGCCGGGGCGGCCAGCGGCACGTGCACCCGCCAGAAGAGCTGCCAGGTCCCCGCGCCGTCGATGCGGGCGCTCTCGGACAGCTCCTCGGGCATGTTCACGAAGTGGGCCCGCATCCAGAACACCGAGAACGGCATGAACAGCCCGATCAGCGGCAGGATGATCGCCCACCGGGTGTTCAGCACGCCCATGTCGCGCACGAGGTAGTAGAGGGGTGTGATGATGCCCTCGAACGGCAACGTCAGTCCCAGCACGAACGCCACGAAGACGAACCGCCGCCCGGGGATGCGCAGGTGCCCGATGGCGAATCCGGCCATGGTGGCCATGACCAGCGAGATCGGCACCACCCCGAGCACGATCAGCACGCTGGACGTGACCAGCTCGGTCATCCGGGCGGCGGTGAACGCGGTGACGAAGTTGCCCCACTGCGGGTCGTCGGGCCACTCGAGACCCATCGGGTAGCTGCCCGACGGGTGGAGCGCGGTGACGAGGAGACTGACGAACGGCATCAGCGTGGCCGCCATCAGCACCAGCAGCAACACCCGGCCGGTCCAGGCCTCACGACGATCGAAGATCATGATTTACGTTCCCTGGTGAGCCACTGGATCGGCAGTGCGCACGCGATCACCAGCACGGTGAGGACCACCGCGAGGGCCGAGGCGAGTCCGACCTGGCGTTCGGAGAAGGCCAGGTAGTAGATCTCCAGGCCGGGCACCATGCTGGCGTTGCCTGGCCCGCCCTGGGTCGAGATGTAGACGATGTCGAAGCTGGCCAGCGCGGCCACGACCGTGACGGTGACGCAGACCCCGATCTCCTGCCGCAGGCTGGGCAGGGTGATCGAGAAGAACTCGCGGAAGGGTCCGGCGCCGTCGAGGCGCGCGGCCTCGTACAGGGCTGGGTCGATCTTGCTCATCCCGGCCAGCAGCAGGAGCGTGCACAGTCCCAGGAGCACCCAGGCTCCGATCACCCCGACCGCCGGCAGAGCCGTCGAGAAGTCGCCCAGCCAGGCGCGGGTGATCTTCTCCAGTCCGATGGCCGTGAGGATCTGGTTCACCAGGCCGGTCGAGGACAGCAGCCAGCTCCAGGCGATCCCGGCCGCGACCAGCGGGATGACCTGCGGCAGGAAGATGACCGTGCGGGCCACCAGCGCGAGGCGGCTGGTGGCGATGCGACGGATCGTCGCCGCGATGGCCAGCCCGAGCACGACCGGGACCGCGCTGAAGAACGCGATCAGTTTCACCGCGTTGAGGATCGAGGCGAACAGGTCGGGGTCGGTGAAGACCCGCAGGTAGTTCTGGACCCCGGTCCAGGTGGCCACGCCGATGCCGTCCCACTTGTAGAGGGAGTACTGCACCGTCATGGCCAGCGGCTGGATCACGAACACGACGTAGAACGCGGCCGCGGGCAGCACGAACAACCAGCCGGCCCATCTCGGCCCGCTCCGCCGTTTGGCGGCCGCCTTCATCTCAGCCTCCCTTGACCTGGCTCTGGTAGTCGGCCTGCACGCTCTTGAGCAGGCCTTCGGGAGTCTGCTCCCCGGCCACCAGCTTCTGCAGGTTCGGGGTCCAGCTCTTGGCGTAGATCGCGCCGGTGGCGTTGGCGATGAAGTCCATCGCGCCGTTGTCCTGCGCGATCCGCGCGCCCGCCGCGAGGGTGCTCTCGGTCACGCTGCCCGCCGCCACCGGCGGCATCGGCCCGTCGGCCGGGCCCATCGGGTGGGAGCCGCCGACCTCGACGCCGATCGTGCGTGCCTGCGTGTCGGTGGCGACCCAGTCGAGGAACGCGGCGGCGCAGTCGGCGTTCTTTGCGTTCGCCCCGATGCCGAACGTCAGCGGGGCCGACATGGTGGCCCGCTTCCCACCGGCCTGGGCCGGTGGCATCAGGAAGAAGCCGATGTCGCCCGCCATCTGCTTGTCGAGGTTTCCCGACTCCCAGTCGCCGTTGAACATGAACAGGCCGTCGCCGCCGATGAAGCGGCTCATCATCGTGGCGTAGTCGACGGCGTTGACGTCCTTCCAGAAGTATCCGGCCTTGACCCACTTCTCCAGGTGCTGGGTCGCCTGGAGGTTGGCCGGGGTGTCGATGGTCGCACCGGGTTTCTGGAAGATCCACTCGTTGATCGGCGCGGGCGGGCCGTAGGAGGCCATCAGGTCCTGGAGCGGGAAGGCCAGGCCGCCGGTCGCGCCGCCGTTGAACTGGGCGATCGGCACCAGGCCCGCGTCCTTGGCCTTGGCCAGGGCGGCGTCGAGGTCGGCGAGGGTCTCCGGCGGGTCGGTCATGCCGATCCGCTCGGCCAGCTTCTTGTTGTAGAACACGCCGGTCATGGAGAAGTTCAGACCCATGGCGTAGAGGGAGCCCTCACCCCGCACGGCGCCGCCGGGCGCCAGGCGCATCTGTTCGAGCTGGGAGGCGGGCCACTTGTCCCAGCCGTAGACCTTGGCGTACTCGTCGAGGTTCTTGAGCAGGTTGTTCTTGACCAGCTCGGAGACCTGGGGAAGGCGCATCAGGTCCGGCGGGTCGTCGGCCAGCACGCGCGGGGCGTTCTGGGTGATCACCGCGAACTGGTCCTCGCGGATGTCCCAGGTGACGTTCGGGTGTTGCTTGGTGAACTCGGCGGTGAGCGCCTTGGGCAGGGGAAACCCGGTTTCGAAGTATCCCTTCAGCGTGACCGGCGCCGTGCCGCAGGTCGGCGCGGCCGACAACGACGACGCGGCGGCCGTCGGCTGCGCGGTGCCGCTTCCCGGCGCCGCGCAGGCGGCGGCCAGGCTTCCCCCCAGGATGACCACCATCGCCACGCGGCTCCGGCGGGAGTGAACTCGACGAGACATGGTGCGTCTCCCTTTGCTAAATCGGATTAGCGATGCGATAGTCTCACCGCACGCATCCGACGGTGTCAAGGCCCCGTAATCCGGTTGGAATGTTGGAGGTCTCTCCTGTGAGTCGACGTCGGGTCACCTTGGCCGATCTGGCCCAGGCGGCCGGAGTGTCCCGTACCACCGCCTCGCTCGTGATGACGGGCAGGGGCCGTGAGCTGCGCATTTCCCACGACGTCGAGCAGAGGGTACTGCGTGCGGCCGACGAGCTGGGTTACCGCCCGAACGCGGTCTCCGTCGGGCTGCGCACCGGGACGAGCCGCACGATCGGCTTCGTCTCCGACACCGTCGCGACCTCCCGCCTCGCCGGAGACATGATCAAGGGTGCCCTGGAGGCCGCCCGCGAACGCGGCGTGATGTTGTTCATCGGCGAGACCGAGGGCGACCCCGAGCTGGAGCGCGGCCTGCTGCACGCCATGCAGGACCGCCAGGTCGACGGCATCATCCTGGCCGCCATGTACACCCGGATGATCAAGGTTCCGAAGGGCATCGGCCCCGCCGTGCTGCTCAACGCGCTGCCCAGGCCGGCCTCCGCCCTGCCGTCGATCGTGCCCGACGAGGTCGGGGCCGGCCGCTCTGCGGCCCGGGTGCTCCTGGAGGCGGGCCACCACGAGGACGTCTACCTGATCGGGGAGGGACCGAGGGCGCGCGACGTGCCCGCCGCCAGCGTCGCGGCGGTGGAACGCCTGACCGGCATCGAGGAGGCCGGCCTGAGGATCGCCGGAGCCCGCGTCTGCGCCGACTGGCAGCCCGAGGAGGGCCTGGCCGCGACCCGGTCCCTGCTGGCCGACCACCGGCCCCGGGCGCTGATCTGCCTCAACGACCGGCTGGCCCTGGGCGCCTACCAGGCGTTGAGCGACGCCGGGCTCTCCGTTCCCGGGGACGTGTCGGTGGTGTCGTTCGACGACCACCCCATCGCGTCGTGGATCCGCCCCAAGCTGACGACCGTGGCGCTGCCGCACTACGAACTGGGACGCAAGGCGGTGGAGGTGCTGTTCGCCCAGATGGGCGAGCAGGCCGAACCCGGCCAGGTGCACCGGGTCGCCATGCCGGTGAGACACCGGGAGTCGGTCGCGCCCGCGTGACCCGCGGGGGTGAGCCGGCCCGGCATTTCACGCCGGTGGCGGCCGGCGCGGCCGGCCGTTCGGGGACAGGTCGTCGAGGCCTGTCGCGGCCGGCCAGTGGTGGATGTGCGCGCCGAGCGGCCTTCAGGTAAGCCTGCAGGCGCGCTGCCCGTGGTGGTGATCGGTGCGGGCCCGGTGGGCCTGGCTGCCGCCCACCTGGTCGAGCGCGGCCTGGACTTCCTCCTTTGCTGGGCTACGGCGATTGGGCCGGGCGTGCCGCACGAGAGGTCGGGGGAAAGGGCGGCGGAGGGCCTCGGGTGCTGCTGACAGCGCACTTCGACGAAGTGGGCGACGACCCGGACCGTCGCCTGCCCGCCGCGGCGAAACTGGCCGCGATCGGCTCGAGAAGAGGTCGCGGGCCCTGCTGCGCCGCGAGTCCAGGGCCGCCACCCCGGCACCGGGTGCGGAACCCTCCATGTGAGCGCGGTTCCTCCACGCGTGATTCTTGCCGGATCCGTTCAAAACAATTGAGTGGACGTGCTTTCCGCACTCCATCACGCTGCGGTCATGGATGACCATGCCTTTGAGCCCGCGGCCGCCACTCCCCCGGTTCTGTCGAGCGAGCTGCTGGGTTTCCCTCCCGATACCCGGGTGCTCATCGTGAACAACGACGACTTCGGGATGTACCACGCGATCAACGCCGCGGTCGTCGACTCGATCGAAGAGGGAATCGCCAGTTCATGCAGCCTGATGGTGCCGTGTCCGTGGGCGTCGCACGCCATGCACCTGCTCCGCCATCGACCGGAGATCCCGTTCGGGATCCACCTCACACTGTTTTGCGACACGACCCACTACCGGTGGGGGCCGCTGACCGCGAAGGAGAAGGTGCCCTCGCTGCTCGACGAGACGGGCGAGCTGTTCACGCCCGCCCAGGTTCCCGAGCTTCTGGCTCGAGCTCGTCTGGACGAGGTGGAGCTCGAGTTCCGCGCACAGGTCGAGGCCGTGGTCGGCACCGGGCTGACGCCCACCCATCTGGACTGGCACTGTCTGGCCGATGGCGGACGCGAGGACATCTTCGACCTGACCGTGGCGCTGGCCGAGGAGTACGGCCTGGCGGTGCGGGTCTGGCTCGAATCTGGACGCCAGAAGTCGCGACGACGGGGCCTGCCGATCACCGACAATGATTTCCTGGACAGTTTCAGTCTCGACATCGACGGCAAGGCGGCGCGATACGCCGAGCTGCTGCGCGACCTGCCGGTGGGCCTGAGTGAGTGGGCGGTGCATCCCGGCCTGGGCAACGAGGAGTCGCAGGCGATCGACGGCGGTTGGCGCGTACGCCGGACCGACTACGAGTTCCTGACATCGCCGCAGGCCCGCGAACTCCTCCGGCAGGAGGGGATCGTCGTGATCGACTACAGGATCGTCCAGCAGGCCTGGTCGCAGATCGGCGCCCCCCGGAGCCTTTTTCAGGCTCAAATCGCAGCTCATGACAGATGAACCGATGAACTCAGCGATCGGCGAGGGCACGGAGATCCGGCCGCCGCTGCGGGTCGACTACGGCGGTCACATCCGCATCGGCGCCCGCACCCGGGGAAACGTGATCGGAAAGCCGATGATCGCGGCCGGCGTGCCGTCAGCACATTGGATCCGTAGATCTTTCCGTGCTCTGTATCAAATGTAACCCTTGGGCGGTTACAGTTCCTGCGTGCGTTTCATCCCCTTTGTCATGATTCCCCTCGCCCTCGCCGCTACCACCGCGTTCCCCGCCTCCCCCGCCTGGGCCATCACGAACGGATCACCCGACCTGACCGCTCACCCGCAGGTGGGAGCCGTCATCGGCGACAAGCCAAACGATGACGGCACATGGTCCTACTGCACCGGCACCCTCATCTCGCCCACCGTCTTCCTCACCGCCGCCCACTGCGCGGAAAAGGGGCAGAAGACCGCCCGGGTCTCCTTCTCCAGCCGCTACCGGCACGGCGACAAGATCTACACCGGCCGCTACGTCATCGACTCGCGCTACAAGGACAAGTCCGATCTTCATGACATGGCCGTTGTCGTCTTCGACACGGCCATCCCGGGCATCAAGCCCGCCAGACTGCCCACCGAAGGTCTGCTCGACCGCCTCGAAGCCGCCAACGCCCTGAAAATAACGCGGTTCACCCCGGTCGGGTACGGTGCCATGGTCTCGACCAAGGCCTCGGCCAAGGGGAAGCACGCCTCCGCCAGGGGGAAGCACAAGGTGCGGCTCACCTACACCGACACCCGCCACCAGGCGTCCATCTCCTTCGAGGACCTCACCCGCAGGTGGCTCAAACTGTCGCTCTCCTCCAAGGGCGACGGCAGCACCTGCTTCGGCGACTCGGGCGGCCCGAACTTCCTGGGCGGACCCACCTCGGACCTGCTCGTGGCCACCACCATCAGCGGAGACGACGACGCGTGCAGGATGACCAACTACGACTATCGCCTGGACACCCCCCAGGCCCGGTCCTTCCTCAAAAAGTTCGTCACGCTTCCCTAAACGGGTGATCGCCCCGGCGGATCCCCACCCCGTCACGCCCCTGAACGGGTGATCGCCCCGGCGGACCCCCGCCCCAAGGGGTCACCCGCCGGCCCAGGCCGACGGCTTGCGGCCGGCCGGAGGAACCGCCGGGCCAGGGGCGCGGGCGTCTACGGTGGTCGCGGCGTCAGCCGAGCCGAGCGCACGCGGCGAGGCGGGCGCGTCCGGATCCGCGGGGCCGCGGGAACCGGACGAAGTCCATATGATCACGGTATGGCCCTCGACCTGTACGCGGGAATCCTGGTCACCGACTACACGATGGCCGTCAGCTTCTCGGTCGTGAACGACCGAGCTCGCAGCTCCTGGCCGTCGATGGCTTCGACGGTCCGGTCCGCGTCAGGCAGCGTGACTCACTGCCCAGCCCGTCTCACCGCGTGCGGCGATGTTGCGGGCTGCGTTGACGTCGGCGTGCTCAGCGAAGCCGCACGACGTACACGAGAAAGAGGCTTGATCGAGCCGGTTCTTGCGGTCCACCTGCCCACACGACGAGCACTGCTGGGAGGTGAAAGCCGGATCGACGTAGATGACAGCGACCCCGGCCCGGGCCGCCTTGTAGACGAGGAAAGCCCCGAGCTGATGGAAGCTCCAGGAATGCAGCATGACCCGCTGGGGCTTGCGAAGCCGTACCCGGTCCCGGATGCCCTGGAGGTCTTCCATGGCGATGGCGGAGCCGGTGCGTTCTGCCTCGGTCACGATCTGCTTGGCGATGACATGATTGGTGTTGGCGGCGAACCGCGCTTCCTTGCGGCGATGCCGCTTGAGCAACCGCTTGGCGGACGTGGTGCGCTTGGCCTGCAGGCGGCGGCGTAGCTCGCGGCGGCGGTGCCTGAGCGCGTTCAGAGCTTTGCCGCAATGACGGGCTCCGTCGCTGGTGGTGGCGAGGTTGACGATGCCCAGATCCACCCCCAGAAAGGCCTCTGGGTCCTTGACGCCGGGGGTGGGCACCTCGCAGGTCGCGATCAGGAACCACATGCCGTCGCGGTAGACCAGATCGGACTCGCCCCTGCGGTGCGCCGACAAGGTGGTGAGCTGTTGGGCGGAGGCGGTGAATGCGAGGTTCTTCAGCCTCCCGGCCACCGACCAGATCGACACCGTCCGCGCGTCGATCTGCCAGGACAGGCAGCGGTCGTCGAACGGCTGGGCGGCTGCGGCGCGAAAGGCGATCGGCGTGGATTCGACCCGTATTCGGCGGGCAGAGCCCGCCTTGCCCAGGTTCCCGGCTCGGAGGTTGGCGTGCAGGGTGGTGTAGGCGTCGGCGACCTTCTTGATGACGTGCTGCGCGGCCTGGGCGGCCAGCCCGTACTCGTCCTTGATCTGCGTGTAGGTGTGCTTGCGCAGGTCGTAGTTGCGAAACGTGCGGTGCTCGTGGGCGTGGCGGGAGACCTGGCAGGCGGCCGTGTTGACCGCGCGCAAGGTCGCCTCCAGCGCCGTCGCCTGCTCGGGCGTCGGCAGGAGTTTCACCTGCACCACCAGTTTCACGATCGAACACATTATCGTCCGGTCCATGTCACCGCGGCGGGAATCCGATCCTGATGTTCGCAGGGGCCGCACTGTTGTCTGCCGCCTCCATGCCCCTTTGGTGTTCATCCCCAGATACCGGCGGAAAGGGTTCACCGACGAGATGCTGCACCGCTGCGAAGCCACCATGATCGAGGTATGCGACGACTTCGGCGCCGTCCTGGTCGAGTTCAACGGCGAGCACGATCATGTGCACCCGCTGGTCCGCCACCCGCCCACAGTGGCGCTGTCGGTCCTGGTCAACGCCCTCAAGGGCGTCTCGGCCCGGCTCCTTCGCAAAGCGTCCGGCCCGCACGTGCGTCACTAGCTGTGGGGCGGGCGCTTTTGGTCCCCGTCCTCCTTCGCGGCCTCCTGCGGCGGCGCCTCACCGTCGATCGTCAAGGAGTACATCGAACACCGCAAACGGCCGGACTGATCCGCTCACATGAACCGGCCGTCACGGCACCGCTCGGGCCTGGAGGCCCTCCCGCGCCGTCGTTTCCTCCCGGGCGTAAACGCCCCGGGGGTTCCACGCCAGATTCCGCTGAAGTGGTACGAACGGCTGCTGGGCTCCCCGCCGACGTTCGTCGCGAGCGACACCGAGGCCGTGTGGGAGCTCGCGGAACATCGGTCCGTGTTCATCGAGCAGCTGCCCGAGCACGCCGGCCACGCCATGCACACGGTCTTCGTCGACGACCTCGACGCGCTCGTCGCGCAGGTCGCCGAGCGAGGGCTCGACCCCGCGGAGCGGGAGACCTACTCCAACGGCGTGCGCAAGGTCACCTACCGCGACCCCGACGGGAACGAGATCGGGTTCGGCGGCGCCCCGCTGTGACCGCCCCGGGCCGGCGCGGCACCCCGTAACCGCCAGGCCGCCCCGAGCCTTGCGGACCGTTGTGGCCGCCATGACCGCCCCGAGCCTTACGGACCATTGTGGCCGCCACGGCCTCCACGGCCTCCACGGCCGATCGCGCGGAGGCCGCGCGATGTGATCGGGCCGCGGTTCGCCGGAGCCGCCGGAGGCGGCGCGCCACCCGCCCGCCCGCCCGCCAAGCGGTTCCTGCCGCTACGTCCGATTGCTGAATTATTCATCTTGACCGGCGTGAAAGATGCACGCCCTTTTGATGATTGATGCTCTGGCTGCCCCTTGGCCACGACCACATAATTGATTTACATCAGGAACAATTATGTCGGCGCCGAGGGGAGCGAGAATTGTCAGCCCTGGCCGTGCTTCGCCCGCCGGTGGACGCGCGTATTCGCCCGTGGTCCGCGGATGGCCGTCGAGGCCGTGGCGCTCGAACCAGCCGCCCAGGCCGTCGTCGGTCACGAATTCATTCGGCCCGGAATCAATGCTGAGAATGACTTAAGCCGCACCAGGAGACAGGAGAAAAACCATGGACTCTCAGGTCAAGAAGCCACCACCACTGCTTCTGTTGTGCCTCGCCCAGTTCATGCTGACACTCGATTTCGCGATCGTGAACGTCGCTCTGCCGTGGATCAAGACCGACCTGTCCTTCACCGCCGGCGCCCTGCCGTGGGTCGTCGGAGCGTATGCGCTGTTCTACGGCGGCTTCCTGCTGCTGGGTGGACGCGTGGGCGACATCATCGGCCGCAAGCGCATGTTCGTGTGGGGCCTGGCGATCTTCACGATCGCGTCCCTGGTGGGTGGCTTCGCGACCAGCTCCATCGTGCTGATCATCGCCCGTGCCCTGCAGGGCTTCTCGGCCGCGGCGGTGGCCCCTGCCGTGCTGGCGATGATCGGCGCGGGCTTCCCCGAAGGAGAGGCGCGGGCCAAGGCCATGGGCGTGTTCGGCGCCGTGTCCTCGGTGGGCTTCGCCGGCGGCGTGCTCGCCGGCGGCGTGCTGACCGAGATCTTCGGCTGGCGGGCCGTCATGTTCATCAACGTCCCGGTCGGTATCGCGATGGTCGTGCGCGCCGCGATCCGCCTCGACGACGACAGTGTGCGGACCAGGTCCGCGCGCATCGACGTGCCCGGTGCCATCCTGGTGACCGCGAGCATGTGCTCGATCGCCTACGCCCTGACGATCGCGTCCGACGAGGGCTGGGGCACCGCCGGTGTGCTGACCCCGCTGATCGCCGGTCTCGTGCTGCTGGCCGTGTTCCTGTTCGTGCAGACCCGCGTGTCCGCGCCGCTGGTGCCGCTCTCGATCTTCCGTAACCGCGGGGTGACGGGCGGCAACCTGGTCGCGTTCCTGTCGGGTGGTGTCATGTCCATCTCGACGTTCTTCATCACGCTCTACATGCAGCAGATCCTGGGCTTCTCGGCCATCCTCACCGGCCTCGCGTTCTTCCCCCAGGCCCTCGTGGTCGTGCTGGCGTCGCTGCCGGTGGCGAAGACGACCGCACGGATCGGGGCTCGTCCGGTGCTGACCGTCGGCGCCCTGTTCCTGGTGGCCGGTTCACTGGTGCTGGCCCTCGCGCCCGCAGACGGCTCGTACCTGCTGAACGTGCTGCCCGGCGGCATCCTGATCGGCGTCGGTGTGACGGTCATGATGATCAGCACCGCGGTGGCGGCCACGTCCGGTGTGGCCGGTGCCCAGATGGGCCTGGCGTCGGGCCTCTACAACTCGAACCGCCAGCTCGGGGTCGGGCTGTGCCTCGGTATCGCGGTGGCGGTGGCGTCGCTGGCCGCCGGGTCCGGGCAGGGGATCTCCATCGGCGGGATCCAGACGGCGTTCTGGCTCTCCACCGCGCTCTCCGTGGTGATCGCGATCGTCTCCGCGACCGTCGTGCCGTCGGTGCGCAAGCCGGCTCCTGACGCTCCCGCGGCCTCCGCCCCGGAGACCAAGCCCGCCCCCGTGGCCGGCCGGTAGGTCTTTCGCACGTTCGAGGGCCGGTCCCGGCGCACGCCGGGACCGGCCCTTCCGCCGTGTCCGCCCAGGCCCCCGGCGATCACCTCAACCACCCAGGTACTCCCCCGCCGCGTCGAGGAGCCAGGCCACGAGGTAGTCCGCGAAGGACGGGCGTACGAAGACGTGGAACCCGCCGTCCTCGCGGGCGGCGAGGACGACCTGGGCGCGGGCGAGCATGGTCTGGGCGCAGCGGCCGGGGCCGAACGCGCGGGGGTGCAGGTCGAGGGCGCAGCCGTGGGAGAGCAGGTCGCGCGCCCTCGGGCCGGTCACGAGCAGTACGGTGCGCTGGGCGGAGACGTCGGTGACGGCGGCGTGACCGGTTCCGGCGGCGGCTCGCAGGCGGGCCTCCAGGCCGGTGCCGCCCGCGGGCCCGACGACCAGCCACTCGTCGGGCCCGAGCCACAGCACCCGGGTGTCGTTCGCGGCCGTACCGGACGGTGACACATCGGTGCCGGTGCTCGCGAAGGTGCCGGGTTCGGTGGGGAGCGGGACGCCGAGGGCGAGGGCGATGCCGGCCGCGGTGTCGCTCCCGGGCTCCACCCGCAGGTCGACCTGGGTGAGGAAGGGCAGCTCCTCGATGCGGAGGTCCGGGCTCGACACCGGCTCCAGCCGGGCCGCCGGGCTCGACCGCCCGGACGGCTCCGTTCCCCGCGGCTCCGTTCCCCGCGGCTCCGTTCCCCGCGGTTTTGTTCCGGAGAGTTCCGCCGTCCCGGAGGGCTCCGTCGCGGGCGGCTCCGTTCCGTACGGCGCGCCCGGTCGCGTCCCGGCCGGTGGGCCGTCGCGGCGCGCTCCCTCGGGGTCGTAGAGGACGTGGTGGGTGACGGTGACGGGCAGCAGTTCCCCTCCGACGGGCACGTACAACCGCTCGCCGACGCGTTCGCGCCCGCCGTTGACGAGGGCGAGGGCGAAGGTCCTGCCGAGCGCGGCGCTGCGGTAGCTGGAGGTGACGTGGCCGAGCATGGGGACCGGCGGCTCGGGCAGCCGGTCGGTGGCCACCAGGTGGGAGCCCTCGGGCAGCAGGACGTCCGGGTCGAGCGGCAGCAGGCCGACCAGGTGCTTCCGGTCGGGCCTGGCGGTGTCGGCGCGGGCGAAGGAACGCCTCCCGAGGAAGTCGGCCTTCTTCTTGGACACCACCCACTCCATGCCGAGGTCGGCGGGGGTGACCGTGCCGTCGGTGTCCTGGCCCACGATGGGGTAGCCCTTCTCGGCCCGCAGCACGTGCATGGTCTCGGTCCCGTACGGGGTGACCGCGCCGGTGGCCTGGACGGCCTCCCACAGGGCGAGCCCGTCCCATGAGCTGACGTTGATCTCGTACGCCAGCTCGCCGGAGAAGCTGATCCGGCACACCCGCGCGTCGAGGCCCGCCACCCGGGTGTCGCGCCATGTCATGAACGGGAAGCTCGCGTTGTCCACGGCCAGGCCGGGGGCGAGCCCGGCCAGCACCTCGCGGGAACGCGGCCCGGCGAGCGCGACCGTCGCCCACTGCTCGGTGACCGAGGTGCAGTAGACCCGCAGCGAGGGCCACTCGGTCTGCAGCCACTCCTCCATCCAGTCGAGGACGGCGGCGGCGTTGCCGGTGGTGGTGGTCACCAGGAAACGGTCCTCGGCCAGGCGGATCACCGTGCCGTCGTCGAAGACCATGCCGTCGGGGCGGCACATCACGCCGTAGCGGATCGAGCCGACCTTCAGGGTGCTCATCATGTTGGTGTAGAGCCGGTCGAGCAGCTCCGCGGCGTCCGGTCCCTGGATGTCGATCTTGCCGAGCGTGGAGGCGTCCATGGCCCCGGCGGCCTCCCGCACGGCCCGGCACTCGCGCAGGACGGCGGCCTCCATGTCCTCGCCCTCGCGGGGGTAGTACCAGGGCCGCTTCCACTGGCCGACGTTCTCGAACGGCGCTCCGTACGCCACGTGCCACTCGTGCAGCGCGGTGACCCGGACGGGGTCGTGCAGCGCCCCCCTGTCGCGCCCGGCGAGGGTGGCGAAGGAGACCGGCAGGTAGGGGGCGCGGAAGGTGGTGGTGCCGAGTTCGGAGACGTCCACGCCGAGGGCGTGGGCGACGATACCGCTGGTGAGCACGCCGGAGGTCTTGCCCTGGTCGTGCCCGGTCCCGGCGGTGGTGTAGCGCTTGACGTGCTCGACCGAACGGAGCCCGGCCCCGGTGGCGCGCATCACGTCGGCGACGGTGACGTCTCGCTGCAGGTCGACGAAGTGGGTCCGGTAGTCGTCGGCGGGAACGAGCCACACGTGCTCTGCGGGGGTGGTCCCGGAAGGCTCTCCGCCGGGCGAGACCGCCCCCGGCTCCCGCGCTTCCCCGTCCTGCGGGATCTCCGTGTCCGGGGACGCCTCCCCTGCTCGCGGGGTCTCCGCGCCCGGTGACGTCTCCCCCGGCCGCGGGGCCTCCCCCGCTTCCCTGACGGACGCGCCGGAGGTGGAAGGGGTTCGGAGACCGGCCGCCCCGGCGGCCCGCGTCCCGGCGGCGGCGCCGTCCTCCAGGCAGGCGGCCAGGGTGCGGAGCCCTCGGGCGGCCCCGGCGACCTCGACGGCCTGGCGGATGCTCCCGGGGACGAAGGAACCGAGCGCCTCGTCGTAGCGGAGCGTTCCCCCGGCCTGGCTGAACAGGTGGACGGCGGGGTTCCAGCCGCCCGAGACGAGCAGCAGGTCGGCCTCGATCTCACGCCCGCCGGAAGGAATCGCCCCGGAACCGATCATCCCGGAACGCGCCGCCCCGAAACCGACCGCCCCGGAAGCGGCCGACCCGGAAGGCCTGCCGCCCGCGACGGGTCTCTCCGAGACGGTCACGGAGGTGACGCCGTGCTCGCCGTTCGCGCGGGTGACGAAGTGACCGGTGAGCACCTCGGCGTCACCCAGGCCACCCGCACCGTCCAGGCCGCCCGGACCACTTGGGCCGCCCAGGCCGTCCCGTCCCGGGTCGCCGGGGGCACGCGTGTCCACGACGGCGGCGATCTCGACGCCCGCGGCGGCCAGGTCGCGGGCCGCGGCGTAGGCGCCGTCCCCGGTGGTGAACACCACCGCGCGGCGGCCGGGCAGGACCCCGTACCGGTTGGCGTACGCGCGTGCCGAGCCGGCGAGCATGACGCCCGGCAGGTCGTTGCCCGCGAAGGCGATCGAGCGCTCGTGCGCGCCCGTGGCGAGGACGACGCGGCGGGCCCGGATGCGCCAGAGGCGCTCGCGGGAGGAGGCGTTCTCTCCCCTGCGCTCCACCGCGACCAGGTAGTTGTCGTCGTAGTGGCCGAACACGCTGGTACGGGTGAGCACCCGCGTCTCCGGGTGGTTCTCCAGCTCGGCCAGCGCGGTGGCGGCCCACGCCGTGCCCGGTACGCCGCCGACGGTCTCGCCGGTGTCGGGCAGGCTGCCGCCGGGCGAGGGCCGGTCGTCGGCGAGGATCACCCGGGCGCCCGACCCGGCCGCCGCGGTCGCCGCCGCCAGGCCCGCCGGGCCCGCGCCGACCACCAGGACGTCGCAGTGCGCGTACACGCCGTCGTAGCGCGCCGGGTCGGGTTCGGCGGCGAGCCTGCCCCTGCCCGGCAGGCCGGTGGCCACCAGTCCCGCGTACAGCTCGACGACGGTGGCCTGGAGCATCGGCTCGGGAAAGGGTTGCTCGATCTGGACGACGGCGTTGGGCTCCTCGGTCCAGGCGGCGAAGATCCCTCGGGGGCGGCCCAGCGTGACGCTCGTCGCGACCGTGCGGACGCCGTTGGCGAGCAGCGCGGCGGCGAGCGTGTCGCCCCGGTACCCCTCGTAGTCGCGGCCGTCGAACCGGAACGGCAGTACCTCCCCGTGACGGCCCGCCCGGCGGAACGGCTGCCCGCTCACCGGCACACCGTTCTCTCACCGGTGGCCGGAACACCCGCGCCGCCGGTGGCCTGGACGTTCACGCCGCCCGGGAGCGGCGGGTGGCCCGCCGTGCCGGTCGCCCGGCGGTTCACGCGCCCACCGGCCCTGGCTCGCCCACGCGGTAGACGGCGTGGAACTCGTTGGTCGCGGTGTCGCGGACCGCGTTGAACCAGCGGCGGCATCCGGCCGCGTGCTGCCAGCGCTCGGCGAACGGCCCCTTCGGGTTGTCGCGGAAGAACAGGTACCGGGCCCACTCCTCGTCGGAGAGCGCGGCGGGGTCGCCGGGGTAGGCGACGTGGGCCTGCCCGCCGTGGTGGAACTCGGCCTCGTCCCGTGGACCGCACCACGGACAGGGGATCAGCAGCATCGGTCGGGCTCCTTCAGTGGGCCACCGCGGCGGCGCCGTGCTCGTCCACGAGCGCGCCGGTGGTGAATCGTTCGAGGGTGAAGGCGGCGTTGAGAGGATGCGGCTCGCCGTGGGCGATCGTGTGCGCGTAGCACCACCCGACGCCCGGGGTGGCCTTGAAGCCGCCGGTCCCCCAGCCGCAGTTGACGTAGAGACGGTCGACGGGGGTGAGCCCGACGACGGGCGAGGCGTCGGGGGTGACGTCGACCACCCCGCCCCAGGTACGCAGCACGTGGGCCCGCGCGAAGACGGGGAACAGTTCCAGCGCCGCCGCCATCTGCCGCTCGATGATGTGGAACGCGCCGCGCTGCCGGTAGGAGTTGTACGCGTCGATGCCCGCCCCCATGACCAGCTCGCCCTTGTGGGCCTGGCTGACGTAGACGTGCACCGCGTTGGACATGACCACCGTGGGGTGTACGGGCTCCAGCAGCTCCGAGACCAGGGCCTGCAGCGGATGGCTCTGCACCGGCAGCTCCACCCCCGCCATCCGGCCGACGACCGAGGAGTGCCCGGCCGCGCACATCGCGACCCTGCCCGCGGCGATGCGGCCCCTGGTGGTGCGTACGGCCTCCACCCGCCCGTCCACGACGTCGATGCCGGTGACCTCGCAGTGCTCGATCAGGTCGACGCCCATCGCCGCGGCGGCGCGGGCGAATCCCCAGGCCACGTAGTCGTGCTTGGCGATCCCCGCGCGCGGCTGGTAGGTGGCGCCGAGGACCGGGTAGCGGGCGTTGGGCGAGACGTCGACGATCGGGCAGACCTCTTTCACCTCCTCGGGGCCGAGCCATTCGGCGTCGACGCCGTTGAGGCGGTTGGCGTTGACCCGGCGGACGCTCTCCCTGACGTCCTGCGGGCTGTGCGCGAGGTTGAGCACGCCGCGCCGGCTGAACAGGATCGGGTAGCCGAGGTCCTCCTCCAGCCCCTCCCACAGCTTGAGCGAGTGCTCGTAGATGCCCGCGCTCTCGTCCAGGAGGTAGTTGGACCGGATGATGGTGGTGTTGCGGGCCATGTTGCCGCCCGCCAGCCAGCCCTTCTCCAGCACGGCCACGTTGGTGATCCCGTGGTTCTTGGCCAGGTAGTAGGCGGTGGCCAGGCCGTGGCCTCCGCCGCCGACGATCACCACGTCGTAGGAGGCCTTCGGCTCGGGGCTGCTCCACAGCCGGTCGGGGTGCTCGGGCGGCGCCTCGGTGCTCATCGTCGTCCCCTCTCGATCCCGCCGGCGGGCTCCGGCGTCGCGGGTCCCGTCGTCATGGACTTCGGCGCCACGGACTCCGGATCCGCGGGAGTCACGGGGCGCGTCGGCGTGTCCTTCCGTCCCGCCGGTCCGCTAGCCACGCAGGCGCTCCATCGCCGGGTCGTACAGCGGCTCCTCGGCGACGACGGCGGCCACCCGCCGGTCGAAGTAGCCGATGTGCAGTTCCCTCCCCGGCACGGACAGCGCGGCGGGCAGCCAGGCGTAGGCGATGCCCTTGCCTATCGTGTAGCCGTAGGCGGCGCTGGTGACGTATCCGGCGCAGGACGCGCCGTCGTACACCGGCTCCTTGCCCATGACCACGGCGGCGGGGTCGTCGACGGTGAGGCAGGTCAGCCTGCGCCGGGGGGCCGCGCCGCGCTCGGCCAGGGCCGCGCGGCCGATGAAGTCGCCCTTATCCGCCTTGCGCACGGCGAAACCGAGCCCGGCCTCGTACGGGTCGTGCTCGTAGGTCATGTCGGTGCCGAAGGACCGGTAGCCCTTCTCCAGCCGAAGGCTGTTGAAGGCGCCGCGGCCCCCCGCGATGATCCCGTGCTCCTGTCCCGCCTCCCAGAGGGTGTCCCACAGCTTCGCGCCCATGTCGGCCGTCGTGTAGAGCTCCCAGCCCAGCTCCCCGATGTAGGAGAGCCGCAGCGCGGTGACGGGCACGGTGCCGACGTAGGCGCGGGCGCCGCGGAAGTAGCGGAAACCGCCGGGCCCAAAGCCGGGACCGGCGAGCGGGGCCACGACCTCGCGGGCCCGGGGGCCCCAGACGCCGACGCAGCAGGTTCCCGGCGTGATGTCGGTGACGGTGACCGACCCGTCGGCGGGCAGGTGGCGGTGCAGCCAGTCGAGGTCGAGGTTGCCGTTGGCACCGACCTGGAACAGGTCGCGGCCCAGCCGGGCCACCGTGATGTCGCTGCGGATGCCGCCGTCGTGGTCGAGCAGCAGGCAGTACGTCACCGAGCCGACGGACTTGTCGACGTCTCCGGTGGAGACCCGCTGGAGGAAGGCGGCGGCCCCGCGGCCCGCGACCTCGATCCGCTTGAGCGCGCTCATGTCGTACAGGGCCACGGTCTCGCGCGAGGCCTGGGCCTCGGCGCCGACGATCGGCGACCAGTGGCGGGCGGCCCAGTCGTTGGGGCGGGGGATGTCGCGGCCGTCGAGCAGGGGCGCGTTGGCGCCGTACCACTGGGGGCGCTCCCAGCCGGTGGCCTCCAGGAAGTACGCGTCCAGCTCGCGCTGGCGGGCGTGGAAGGGGCTGGTGCGCAGCGGGCGCAGGTTCTCGGCCGGTTGGAGCGGGTGGATGATGTCGTAGACCTCGACGAAGTTCTGGCAGTCGCGGGTGCGGACGTACTCGGGGGCCAGCTGGTGAGCCTCGAACCGGTTGACGTCGCACTCGTGCAGGTCGAAGGACGAGCAGTGGCCGTCGGCCAGCCACTCGGCCATCGCGCGGCCCACCCCCGCCGAGTGGGTGACCCACACGGCCTCGGCCACCCAGAAGCCCCGCACGTCGCGCGACTGCCCGAGCAGCGGCATGTTGTCGGTGGTGAAGGAGAACAGGCCGTTGATCCCCTCTTCGAGCCCGGCCTCCCCGGCGGCGGGCAGCAGCGCCTTCGTCTCGGTCCAGGCGGGGGCGAAGTCCTCGTCGGTGAACGGCAGCACCGAGGGCATGACCTCGGCGTCGGCGATCGGGAGGATCTCCTCGGCGGTGATCGGCATCGGGCGGTGGCCGTAGTAACCGATGCCGAGCCGCTCGAACCGCTCCCGGTAGTACAGGTCGGCGTCCTGGTGGCGCAGGATCGGCCGGACGGCCTCCACGGCCTGCCCGGCGAGCGCGGGAACCGGGCCGGTCCAGGCGAGCTGGTGGGCGAGGGGGGTGAGCGGCAGTGCCATGCCGACCATGCCCGCGACCTTGGGGCCCCAGATTCCGGCGCAGCAGACCACGAGGTCGGCGGGGATCTCGCCCCGGTCGGTGACGACGGCCACGACCCGGTCGTCCTCGACGCGGATGTCCAGCACCTCGTGCCGGTCGAGGACGCGGACGCCCCGTTCCCGGGCGCGCGCCAGCTGGACCTCGACGGCACGCACGGCGTTCGCCAGGCCGTCGGTGGGGACGAGCAACCCTCCGAGGACCCTGTCCCCGTCGAGCAGGGAGTGACGCTCCACGCACTCCTCGGGAGTGAGCAGGCGCGCCTCGACCCCCCAGGAGGTCGCCCAGCCGTGGCGGCGGTGCAGCTCGGCGAGCCGCTCGGGCGTGGTGGCCACCTCCAGGCCGCCCACCTGGAGGAAGCAGTCGAGGTCGACGAGCTTCTCGACGGTGTAGCGGGCCAGCTCCGTCATGGTCTTGGAAGGGTTGGTCTGGAACACCAGCCCCGGCGCGTGGGAGGACGACCCCCCGGCGGCGGGTACGGTCCCCTGGTCGACGACGGTGATGTCGTCCCAGCCCCTGGCCGAGAGCTCGTCGGCGAGGGCCGCCCCGACGACCCCGGCTCCGATGACGACGACGCGCCGGCCCGTCATACCCACCTCCGTCGTTGCGCAGTCCGAAACGAAGTGCGCTTCCCGCAACAGATTGTCCTCCCGTCGACAACACTGTCAAGGACGGACCTGCGGAACACCGTCAAGGACGGGCCGACGGTCGTTCACGGGAGACGGCGGTTGGGGGCGCCCGGGGTACGTTCCGTTCCTCCGCGTTCCCACCTGTCAACGGAGGCGAGGGTGCATCCCTTTCGGGTGGCACCCTCGCCGGGCTACGGGGGGAACCTCACGCCCCCTTGACTCCCGGGTGGGCGCTCAGGAGGTGGGAAGCCAGGCCTTCACCTTGTCGGGGTTGTCGCCGACCCACTTCTCCGCGGCCTCCTCGGCCGTCATCTTGTCCTCGGAGATGTACTTGGCCACGAGGTTCTGGTCCTCGTTCGTCCAGGTGAAGTTCTTGACCAGGTCGTACGCCGGGCTGCCGGAGTCGGCGAACTTCTTGCTCACGATCTTGTCGAGGTCGTAGAGCGGGTAGTCGCAGGCCACCTTCTCGGCGTCGGCGTCGCAGCCCTCGGTGTACTCGGGCAGCTTGATCTTGACGAGCTTGACCTCCGACAGGAACCACTGCGGCTCGTAGAAGTAGCCGAGCATCGGGGTCTTCTGCTTCTCCGCCTGCCTGAAGCCGGTGATGAGCGCCGCCTCGCTGCCCGCGTAGACGACCTTGTAGTCCAGCTTCAGGTTCTTCACCAGAGCCGCGTCGTTGGTCACGAAGGACGGGTCGCCGTCGAGCAACTGCCCCTTGCCTCCCGACTCGGAGGTCTTGAACAGGTCGGCGTACTTGTTGAGGTTCTTCCAGTCGGTGATGTCGGGGTACTTCTCGGCCATCCACGGCGGCACGTACCAGCCGATGACGCCCTTGTTGCCCGTCGGGCCCGCCGAGACGGCGACCTTCTGGTCCTCGATGTACTTCTTCTTCAGGTCGTCGTGGGCCCAGTTCTCCACGATGGCGTCGACCTCGCCGGTGGCGAAGCCCTGCCAGGCGACCTCCTCCTTGAGGTCCTTCTTCGTGACCGAGCAGCCGAGGTCCTTCTCGGCCACGTGGGCGATGACCGCCGCGGTCGCCTCGTACCCGACCCACGGGTTGATGGCGATGTTGACCGCGCCGCACGCCTTCTTCCCGTCCGCGCCGGAGGCCGCCGGGGCGGCCCCGCCGTCGCTCTCGCCGACCTTCGCCCCGCCGCACGCGGAGACGAGGAGGCCGGTCGCGACCAGGAGCGCCACCGCCCGCGGTCGCCCGATCCTCGAAACTGTCACCAGGTCCTCCTGTATTGGGTTCGTGTGCCCTGTTCGGTTCCGCCCGGCGGGTGTCCGGCCACGCCGGTTCTCTCTCGTTCTCCGGTGCTCTCTCTCGGTCTCTCTCGATCCCGCCCTGCCTCGCCCCGCTTCTCGATGCTTCTCAATGGGCGCCGTGTGTCTCGGCGTCGGCCCGCCGCGCCGCCGTCCGGGTGATGCGCTCCAGCATGATCCCGAGTACGACGATCGCCACGCCCGCGGCGAGTCCCTTGCCCCGCAGTTGCAGCTGGGAGAAGCCGGCCACCACGTCGTAGCCGAGCGCGCCCGCGCCGACCAGGCCGCCGACGACGACCATGGCGAGCACGTAGATGAGCCCCTGGCTCGCCGCGAGGGTGAGCGCGCTGCGCGCCATCGGCAGCTGCACCTTGGTGATGAGCTGCCAGGTGCTGGAACCCGCGGCCGTGGCGGCCTCCACCGCGCTCGGCGCCACACCGCGGATGCCGTCCGCGGTG
The DNA here is from genome assembly GCF_051918855.1 of Streptosporangium sp. H16. Lineage (NCBI taxonomy): Bacteria > Bacillati > Actinomycetota > Actinomycetes > Streptosporangiales > Streptosporangiaceae > Streptosporangium > Streptosporangium sp. H16. The sequence continues at coordinate 197,967 of NZ_JBPXMD010000014.1, read as the reverse complement.
AGCTTGACCGCCACCGGGGCCGCGTAGACGACCGCGGCGATGATCGCGGTGATCCGGGTGGCGCCGAACAGCCCGAGGATCGGCACCAGGTAGACGAACGGCGGCATGGTCTGCCCGGCGTCGAGGACGGGCCGCACCAGCTGGTCGACGCGGTCGCTGCGCCCCATCCAGACGCCGAGCACCACCCCGAGGATCATCACCAGGACGGTGGCCACCAGCGTCGAGGCCAGCGTCACCATGCTGTCCTGCCACAGGCCGAGCGCGACGAGCAGGGCGACGCAGACCGCGGTGACGAGCACGATCCTGACGTTCGCCAGGATCGCGGCGAACGCGACGAGCACGGCGCCGACCAGCCACCACGGCGAGCCGGTGAGCAGCGCCTCGAACGGGTTGAGCAGGCCGTAGGAGACGGCGTTCCTGAACGCTCCGGTGTAGACGGCGAGGTTGTCCTGCGCCCACAGGGTGGCCGCGTCGACCCCCTGGCGGACGTATCGCCCCAGGTTCGCCTCGTCCGGGAACTCCGCGGCCCACACGTAGACGTGGGAGAGGTAGACCAGCACGCCGGTGACCGCCAGGACCGCGCCGATCTCCGCGCGGCGGCGGCCGGGTCCGCGCGAGCGTCCGGCCCGGTGCCGGGCCTCGACGCGGCGCCCCGCGGCGGAGGTGACCCGGTCGAGCACGATGGCCATCACGACGATGGCCAGGCCCGCGTTGAAGGCGCTGCCGACGTCGAGGGTCTCCAGCGCCTTGACGACGGTCTTGCCCAGGCCGGGGGCGTCGATCAGCGCGGCGATGGTGACCATGCACAGCGCGGCCATGATGGTCTGGTTGACGCCGACGATGATGGTCCGCTTGGCCAGCGGGAGCCGTACCTTCCTCAGCGACTGCCAGGCGGTCGAGCCGAGGGAGGTGCTCGCCTCCAGGATCGCGGGCCGCACCTCGCGGATGCCGTGCGCGGTGATGCGGATCGCGGGCGGGACGGCGTAGATGACGGTCGCCACGGTGGCGCTCGCGGGGCCGATGAGAAAGAACAGGGTGAGCGGCGCGAGGTAGACGAACGTCGGCATCGTCTGCATGAAGTCGAGCAGCGGGGTGACCAGGCGGTTGAACCGGTCGTTCACCCCGGCCCAGACGCCGAGCGGGATGCCGATCAGCAGCGAGAGCACGACGGCGGCCAGGGTGAGGGCGAGGGTGTCCATGCTCTCCTGCCACAGGCCCAGCAGGCCGAAGGAGGCGAAGCCGGCCGCGGTCAGCAGGGCGACCCGAAGGTTGCCCCACAGCAGCGCGACCGCCGTGGCGACGGCGACCACGCCCAGCCAGCCGACGACCGGCAGCGGCCTCCCGAAGGACGGCTGGCTGATCAGCGCCTGGACGAACGTGACGGACTCGTCGAGGAAGAGCCGGATGTAGTTGACGAAGTACAGGAAGAACGGGTTCTCGTTCCTGCTGTTGTCGATGACCTCACTGGCCTCGTTGATGCTCACGTGCAGCGGGGTCAGTTCCGCGCCGCCGAGCTGGAAGGTGTCGCGGCCCTGGACGAACACCCAGATCAGCACCCACGCCGCCACGACGGCGGCGAGCAGGTAGCGGCGGGGCCAGGCGGGCAGGCGCCGCAGGCCGCCCGCCGGGGTGGCCGGGGTGGCCATCACCCCTGCCCCCCGGACCCGCCGGACCCGGAGGACCCGGCGGCCCCATCGGGCTTGCCGGGCTCGCCGGGCTCACCGGAGGGCGCGTCCGGAGACGGCTCGGCGGACCTGCCGGAGGCCCCCTCCGGAGACGGTTCGACGGGCTCACCAGAGACCTCGTCCGGAGAAGACCGCTCGGCGGGCTTGCCGGAGGTCCCGGCCGGAGACGGCTCGGCGAGCACGCCCAGGACCTCCTCCGCGGTGACGACCCCCAGCAGCTCGCCGCCCTCGACGACCTTCACCGGGCGCGTCGTGCGCAGGACCGTGTGCAAGACGTCGCGGACGACGACGTCCGGCCCGACCTCGGGACCGTCCAGCGGTTCGTCGGGCCGGGGCGGGCGCATGACCCAGCGGGTGGTGAGCACGTTCGCGCGGGGCACGTCGCTGACGAACTCGCGCACGTAGTCGTCCACCGGCGCCCCGACGACCTCGTCCGGCGTGCCCATCTGGACGAGCTCGCCGTCACGCATGATGAGGATGCGGTCGCCGAGCTTGAGCGCCTCGCTCAGGTCGTGCGTGATGAAGATCATCGTCTTGCCGACCTCGCGGTGCAGGCGGATGACCTCGTTCTGCATGTCCCGCCTGATCAGCGGGTCGAGCGCGGAGAAGGGCTCGTCGAAGAAGAGCACGTCGGGGTCCACCGCGAGGGCCCTGGCCAGCCCGACGCGCTGCTGCATGCCGCCGGACAGCTGGTCGGGGTAGGAGTTCTCCGAACCGGAGAGGCCGACGAGCTCGACCATCTCCCCGGCCCGTTCGTAGCGGGCCTCCTTCCTCATGCCGCGGATCTCCAGCCCGTAGGCCACGTTGTCCAGGACCCGCCGGTGCGGCAGCAGCCCGAAGTTCTGGAAGACCATGGCGAAGCGGTGCCGGCGCAGCTCGCGCAGCCGCCTGTCGCCCGCCTTGCGGATGTCCTCGCCGTCGAACAGGACCTCTCCGGCCGTCGGCTCGACGAGCCGCGTCAGGCAGCGTACGAGGGTGGACTTGCCGGAGCCGGACAGGCCCATGACGACGAAGACCTCCTGGGGCCGCACGGTGAAGGAGACGTCGCGGACGGCGGTCACGCAGCCCGTTCTCGCCCTCAGCTCGCTCCGCGAGAGTTCCGCGAGCGGGGTCCCGACGACCCGGTCGGGACGCGGGCCGAAGACCTTCCAGAGACCTCGCACGTCAAGGACGGCCCGGTCCTCGTTCCGCGCGGCGGCTCCGGGCCGCGCCTGCTGGGTCGGTGATGTCATGGTCATGACCACCTCACGGGTCGTCTGGGGACGGGGGGTCGTCCGTCAGCTGCGGAACCACCGCTGCGGGCGGGGGCGGACGTTCTGCCACACGTGTTTGGTCTCCCGGTACTCGGCCAGGCCGGCCGGGCCCAGCTCGCGGCCGATGCCCGACTGCTTGAAACCGCCCCACTCCGCCTGCGGGACGTAGGGGTGGTAGTCGTTGATCCAGACGGTGCCGTGCCTGAGCCGCCCGGCTACCCTCTGGGCCTTCCCCGCGTCCTGCGTCCACACCGCCCCGGCCAGGCCGTAGTCGGTGTCGTTGCCGAGGCGGACCGCCTCGTCCTCGTCGCCGAAGCGCTCGACGGTGAGGACTGGGCCGAAGGACTCCTCGCGGACCACCCGCATGCCCCGGTGGCACTCGTCGAGGACGGTCGGCGGGTAGAAGTGGCCCGCGCCGGGGAGTCTCTCCCCGCCGCACCGCAGCACCGCGCCCTCCGCGACGCCGGACGCGACGTACGCCTCGACCCTGGCCAGGTGCGCGGCGGAGATGAGCGGGCCGGTCTCGGCCTCGGGGTCGAAGGGGCCTCCGAGGCGGATGCGGGCGGCGCGTCGTACGAGCTCGTCGACGAAGGTGTCGTGCAGGGAGTCCTCGACCAGCAGGCGGGCGCCGGCCGAGCAGACCTGCCCGGAGTGGAGGAAGACGGCGGTGAGCGCGAAGTCGAGGGCGGTCTCGACGTCGGCGTCGGCGAAGACGATGTTGGGGTTCTTGCCGCCGAGTTCCAGCGCGACTCTCTTCACCGTGGCCGCCGCCGACGCCATGATCGTACGGCCGGTCGCCAGGCCGCCGGTGAACGACACCATGTCCACGCCGGGGTGCTCGGCCAGCGGGGCGCCGACCTCGGCGCCCGCCCCGAGGACGAGGTTGCCGACGCCCGGGGGCAGCCCGGCCTCCTCCAGCAGGCGCATGAACAGGATCGCGGTGGAGGGGGTGAGCTCGCTGGGCTTGAGGACGAAGGTGTTCCCCGCGACCAGCGCGGGGGCGACCTTCCAGGAGGCCTGCAGCAGCGGGTAGTTCCACGGGGTGATGAGGCCGCAGACCCCGACCGGTTCGTGGACGACGCGGCTGATCGCGTCGTCGCGGCCGGTGTCGATCACGCGGCCCGCGTCGGTCCCGGCGATGCCGCCGAAGTAGCGCAGGCAGGCCACCACGTCGGCGACGTCGTACTCGCTCTCGGCGAGCCGCTTGCCGGTGTCGAGCGACTCGGCCCTGGCCACGTTCTTGACGTCTCGTTCGAGCAGGTCGGCCACTCTCAGCAGCAGCGCGCCGCGCTCGCGTTCGGGGGTGGACGCCCAGGTGCCCTCGTCGAAGGCCGCGCGGGCCTCAGCGATCGCGATCTCGGTATCGGCCCGGGTGGCCTCCGACACGGTCGCCACCAGGCCGCCGTCGGCCGGTGAACGGATCTCACGGTGGCCGCCCGCGACGGGATCCCTCCAGGTGCCACCGAGGTAGAGATCTGACATCGAGCGGCCGTCCTTCCGGTTACCGCATGATCCGTTGCGTATGACGCATCAGAATGCTTAACGAGGAACAGAATCGACCCTTTTTGTTCATGCAGTCAAGGCTTTACGGTCTTCATTACCGTGCCAGCCCAATCGTGAGGAGACCTCACTCGCGGCGGCCATCACCTGCTCGGCCACCCCGGGGAGTCGCTCGGACGGCAGCCGGAAGGTCGGCCCGGACACGCTCATCGAGGCGACGACCGCGCCCTCGACGTTGAAGATCGGCGCCGCCACCGCGGTCAGGCCGATCTCCAGCTCGTCGGCGGCGGTGGCGTACCCGCGCCTCCTGACGGCGTCGAGCTCCTCACGCAGCAGCCCGGCGTCGGTGACGGTCAGGTCGGTGAACGGGCGCAGCGGCCCGGCGGCCAGCCGCTCGAACCGCTCCCTCGGGGCGTGGGCCAGCAGCACCTTGCCGTTGGACGTCGCGTGCAGCGCCACCCGCCGTCCCGCCCAGTTGTAGGCCTGCAGGGCCGAGGGGCCCGCCATCTGGTCGACGTACAGGGCCTCGTCGCGATCGAGGATGGCCACGTTGACGGTCTCGCCGACCGCCGCCGCGAGCCGCTCGCCGGTGGCGCGGCTCTCGCGGACGACGTCGAGCCTGACGGTCGCGGCGCCCGCGAGCCTGACGATCCCCACCCCCAGGCGGTACTTTCCCCGGTCGGCGGTCTGCTCGACGAGCTCGTGCAGCTCCAGCGTCATGACGAGGCGGAACGCCGTGGAGCGGTGGACCCCCAGCTCCGCGGCGATCTCGCTGACGCCCAGGTCGCCGTGCCGGGCGAGCAGCCGCAGGACGGACAGCGCGCGGTCGACGGACTGCACCGCAGCGCCATCTCTCTCCAGCTCGTTGCTCATGACACAACTTTAAGCGGGTTACGCACGAGGCCCGCCTCCCGGGCGCTCCCTGACGCCGCCGCGCCCCGTCGCACCTCCCAGCACGGCACGTCATGATCTCGCCGCCGCGTCACCCGCACCGGCGAGCCGGTGTCATCGGCCCGCCACCGGCGGACCCGGGCTCGGCCGGCGCGCTAGTTCAGGACCCGGTACCGCAGGTGAGTGGCGTGGCGGGACTCGATCACCTCGGCCCGCTCCAGCCGGATCGGACCGCCGAGGTGATCGAACAGCCGGGTCCCGCCGTTCAGGATCACCGGGGCGACGTGCAGGAACAGCTCGTCGACCAGCCCGGCCGCCAGCGCCTGCCGGATGATGCCGGCGCCGCCCATGATGTGCACCCGCCTGTCCCCGGCGACCCCGATCGCCTGCTCGACGGCGTGCTTGACGCCCCCGGTGACGAACGTGAACGTGGTCTCGCCCTTCACGACCACGTCGTGCGGGCGGTGGGTGACCACGAACACCGGCAACCGGTAGAACCCGTCCTCGGCGTCCCAGCCCTCGGTCTCGTCGTAGACCTTCCGGCTGGTGATGACCGCCCCGGCGATCTGGCGTTCCTCCCCGATGGCGAGGTCCATGCTCCGGTCCTCGTCGATCCAGGCGTGGAGGATGTCGCCCCCCTCGCCCAGTCCGGGGTACCGGTCGAGGTTCGGGCCGGTGACGAAGCCGTCCAGCGACATCGAGATGTTCGCCTCCACAAGCGTCATCGTCTTGCTCCCTTCCGTCGTCGCGTCGTCCTCCACGAGGCCGTCCATCCGCACAGTCGTCCTCCACGAGGCCGTTCATCTGCACAGTCGTCCTCCGTGAGGCCGTTCATCCGTACAGACGTGCGGGCCGGCGAAACTCATCGGTCGCTCGCCGGCCCGCCACTCCCCCGGCCCCCGGCACGCGAACGCGCGAGCACCCGCACATCCGGCCGCGCCAGAATGGGCCTGGCCCGGGCCCCGGACAGGAGGAGCACAGTGAGCGGCGACGAGCCGGACTTCGACGATCTCACCCGCCGCCACCGGCGCGAGTTGCACGTGTACTGCTACCGGATGCTCGGCTCGTTCGACGAGGCCGAGGATCATGTCCAGGAGGTGTTCCTGCGGGCCTGGCGCTCGCGCGGGAGCTTCCAGGGCCGGTCGAGCGCGCGTACCTGGCTGTACCGGATCGCGACCAACGCCTGTCTGGACACGCTGCGCCGCGACGCCCGCCGGGCGATCGGGGCGCCGTCGGGCACCGAGCCGTCCGTCGCGACCATGCCATGGCTGCAGCCCTATCCGGACGCCCTGCTGGACGAGCCGGCCGCCGACCAGCCGGGCCCGGAGGCGACGGCGGTGAGCAGGGAGACGGTGTCGCTGGCGTTCCTGGCGGCGATCCAGGTGCTGCCGCCGCGGCAGCGAGCGGTGCTGATCCTGCGCGACGTGCTGACCTGGCCCGCCGGCGAGGTCGCCACCCTCATCGAGACGACCGTGCCCGCGGTCAACAGCGCCCTGCAACGCGCCCACGCCACGCTGCACCGGCACTGGCCCGGCGGCCGGCTGGACTGGGCCCCGGCCGCCGAACCCGACGCGGACCAGAGCAGGTTGCTCCAGCGCTACATCGCCGCCCACGAACAGGCCGACGCGGAGGCGTTGATCGCGGTACTGCACGAGGACGTCCGGCTGTCCATCTCCCCGGCGATCGGGCGGTGGACGGGCCGCGAGCAGACCGCCCGCGCCCTGCGGGCCGGCATGAACGCCCTCGGCGGCTGGCGGCTGCTGCCGATCACCGCCAACGGCCGGCCCGGCGCGGCCGGCTACCTGCGCCGGCCCGGCGACGAGGCGTTCCGTCCGTTCGTCCTCACCGTCCTCCACATCGAGCACGGCCGGCTGACCGATATCACCGCCTTCGAACAACCGTCGATGTTCCCGGCGTTCGGCCTGCCCGCCGCCCTGTGACCGGGGCGTCACCGTTTTCGCCCCGACCAACGACGCCTTCGCCAAGATTCCGAAGGAGACGCTGGACACCGTCTACATCATCGACACCGTGCTGATGCCCAAGCAGTGATCCCCGGCGGCCGGGTTCGCCGCACGCCTGCGGCGAACCCGGCCCACCTCGACTTCACCTCCGCCGCGCGGCACGATCGCCGTCCACCGACTCGGGAGTAGGTACGTGACCGACCTGCAGGCCAAGCAGCTCGAGCTGTTACACCGGCCGGCCCACCCCTCCGGCAGGAGGTAAGCGGCTGTTTCCGGTTTCTTAGCGGTACCCCAGGTCAACAGGTCGCCGTGGTACGTAGTTCAGCTCGGCGAATCTTGCCGGAGAGTGTTTTGGGCAGGCTATCGGTGAAGGTCACGGAATGGATGTGCTTTTCGACCGGAAGGCGGGCATGGGCCGCGGCGAGAACGGCCCGGGTGGTGGCCTCCTCAGCTCGCCATCCAGTAGCTGGCACCAAGAACGCATGCGGTACCCATTGACCGATGGGATGCGGCACCGGGACGACGGCGACGTCGGCCACAGCCGGGTGGGAACGCAGTGCGTGTTCCAGTTCCAGCGGTGAGATGCGGTGGTCGAAGGACTTGAACATGTCATCCACGCGGCCGACGTAGGTCAGGTAACCATCGGCAGAACGGGTCACCAGGTCACCGGTCCAGTAGTGACCGCTGATGAAGGCCGCGTCGGTGCGGGCCTTATCCCCCTGGTAGCTGGTCATGACACCGGCAGGCTGGTCTGAGAGATCGATGCAGAGCTCCCCCACGGTCCCGTCTGAAACAGGCTCCCGGGTATCCGGATCGAGGACGGCAAGACGGTAACCAGGCAACGGCAGCCCCATCCGGCCGGGGGTGACCAGCCTGCCCGGGGGGTTGCCGATCTGGGCGGTGGTCTCGGTCTGGCCGTAGCCGTCGCGGATCTCTAGGCCCCAGGCGTGCCGTACGGCGTGGAAGGTGGCCGAGTCGAGCGGTTCGCCGGCGCTGGTCGCCTCTCGCAGGTGGGCGGGAGGCTCGGGCAGCCCGTGGGCGACGAGTGAACGCCAGACGGTCGGCGGAGCACAAAAAGCCGTGACAGGGTGCCGGTGCAGGGTGTCGAGGATGTCTGGTGGGGTGTCGGCGCCGGGGGCCAGGGCCAGGATGGTCGCCTCGGCGTTCCAGGGCACGAAGAATGAGCTCCAGGCGTGTTTGGCCCAGCCCGGGGCCGAGATGTTGAGGTGGAGGTCGCCGGGGCGCAGGCCGTTCCAGTACATGCCGGACAGGTGGCCGACTGGGTAGCTGAGGTGGGTGTGGCGGACGATCTTCGGCTGGGAGGTGGTGCCGGAGGTGAAGTAGAAGAAGAGCGTGTCGTCGCCGCGGGTACGGCCATGCGGGTGGAAACCTGGGGCGTGGCGATGGGAGTCGTGATACTCCAGCCAGCCCGGAGCTGGCGGTCCGACGGCGATTTTGGTCACTGCTCCCCCCTGCACGGCGGCGACCCGGGCAGTGAGGCGGCTTTCGGCGATGACATGACGGATGTCCACACGGCTGATCCGGTCGGCGAGGTCGTCGACGGTGGCGGTGGTGTAGGTAGGCACGATGACCGCGCCGATCTTGATAGCCGCCAGCATGCTTTCCCAGAGTTCGACGCGGTTGTCGAGCAGAAGCAAGATCGCCTCGCCGCGCTGCACGCCGTGGGCGCCCAGCCAGCCGGCGAGCTGATCGGAGCGGTGGGCCAGCTGGTCGAACGTCACGATGTGGTTCTCACCGTTGCCGGTGATCTGCAAGGCGGTGCAGTGGTTTCCCCTCGCCATCGGGTCGAACCAGTCCAAAGCCCAGTTGAAGTACATCGGCCGGGGCCAGCGGAATTGCCGGTAGGCGCCCTCAGGGTCGTCACGCCGGGCCAGCAGGAAATCGCGGGCCTTGCGAAACTCCTGTCCGGCCGGCGACAGGGCGCGGCTCACCGTTGGTCCGTGCGACTGGCCAGGGCCACGGCGGTCCGTGGCGAGGAAACGGCGACCGGATGTGGTGCTGGGGTGGTGAGCAGGTCTTCGGCGATCGCGTCGGCGTCTCGGTAGAAGAGGGTGTTGACGCCGGGCCGGCTGCTGCCGACCTGGGTGAACCAGCGGGTGTGCTCGGTGGGGATGCCGATGGCGTAGAGGTCGGTGAGCACCTTGCCAGCGTGGTTGACGACGTAGAACGGGGCGGGTGTGACCGCCATCCCTCCGGTGTCGCGGCGTTGGCTGCAGGCCAGATCCTCGACGACATACTCGCTGACGATGCCGTCGGCGACGAGCTGGCGGATGAGCGGGGAGGTGTCGCTGGCGAGGTGCGGGGTGGGGATGCGGGCGTCAATGAGGGTGTGGAGGTGGCGTCCGGAGCCGTCAACCTGCGGCGAGTGGACGTGGATGTGGGCGGCTTTCTCGTCGAGGGTGAAACGGGCGTCGGGGCCGACGACCTCGACCAGTCCGGCTTCGATCAGTGCGAGCATCTGGCGTACCCGATCCCGGGGCGGCCCGGCCGACAGCAGTGCGTTGACGGGCAGGAAACGTGTGAGAAAGGCCTGGCGGTGGGAGTCTGGCAGCAGACCGCCGTAGTCGACCGCCTCGCGGACTATGTTGCGGATGTCGCGCAGAACGTCGAGAGCGGTCTTGAGCGGGCCGTCGTGGTTGCCGAGTTCCGCTTGGTCGAGGTCGTGTCGGATGTGCTGGAGCAGCTCGGCGCGGAAGGCGGCAGGAGTGGGGTAGTGGCGGTGGGCGAAAGGGCGGGCGAGGGCGAAGATGTCGAGCGGGTCCACATCGGTCAGGCCAGTGTCGGCGAGCAGCTTATGGACGGCCCGCGGGTCGCCCGCCGCAGCGAGATGACCGCGGGCGAAGGTCTCGGCGGCAGCCTCGCCGGAGCGGTTGCGCACATGTGTTGTGTAGTAGACGTGCTCGACTTCGCGTAGCAGTAGCGGGAGCACGTCCTCGTCGAAGTCCAGTCTGGGGCTGCCGGTCAGGAGGTATCGGCGGCCGCGGGCGGCGGCCAGGGCCTCGCGGGTGAGGAAGCGGGCCAAGTGGCTGTACTGGGGGCTTTTCTGGTTGCGGCCGCGCGCGGGAATGGGCAGACCGCTACGGGAGGCGGCGATGAGATGAGGCTCGGCACCGCTCGGATGGTAGACCAGTGAGCCGTCGGCCGTGGTGAACGTTCCACCACGGCCAATGGTGAGGCTGAGCATCACGTCGTAAAAGGACAGGCCCATGCCGAGAATGCCGACGGCGGTTCCAGGCGGGACACTGGTGGTGGACAGGTCCATTTCGGCGGCGGAGTCGGCTGGCAGGTAGTGCAGGTGCGGGTGGCGCGCGGTGAAGTCAAGTAGCTCCCGCTCGAACGCGGTGGGGGCATTGGTGGGGTGGCCGGTGGCCAGGACGGCCTTGTCCACTGTCAGATGGCTCTGGCCGTGCTCGAGTTCGAGATGGTAGCCGCCCTCGGGCCGGGGAGTGAGCGCGGTGACCCGGTCGTGGATGGGCAGCAGTTCAGTGCCGGCCGGCAGGTGCTGTCGGATGGTGTCGAAAACGGAGCGCAGGTACTGGCCGTAGCGCTGCCGGGAGGCATAGTCGTCGGAGCCGAGCGGCTGCTGGCCATGGGCGCGGGCCTGTTCAGCGATCCATTGTCCGAGCGAGGGCCCGGCGCCGGGCCGCGCCGGGCCGTCATCTGGTTCACCGGAGTACATGGTGACCTGGCCGACGACGGTGTTCATGGTGAACCAGTCGGGTTGGTCGGTACGCCAGATACGCCCGGCTCCGACCTCGACGGCGTCGATCGCATAGACGCGCACCACCCGATCGGAAAGATCGAGGCGGCGTAGGCGGTAGATGAGGCGTTCCAGGACGGAGAGGCCTCGGGGGCCGGTACCAATGATGGCGATACTGAGCGGACGCGCTCGATAGGCGTCTCTGGTCACGATAGTTTCCCTCGTTTACCAAGGCTGGGCTGGTCGTGGCGGCAGCGGCGGCCGGTCAGGCCGTGCCGGGCGCGGTGAGTCGGCGGGCGGCCTGGCGGTGGTGCCCGGTGAGCGCCTGGCGGTCGAAGGTGCGCTGGAGGTGAGAGAGCATGCCGAGCAGGTCGTCCGCTCTCAGCGGTGCCGCGCCGGCCCGTTGCACAACAGGCAGTGGCATGCGGCCAACGGTGAGCCAGCGCAGCCGGCCCTCGGCGTCGAGGTAGCTACGGGCGCGTTGGGCGTTGTCGGCGTGCAGGCAGTACGGGACGTCGAGAATGCCCAGCCGGAAGGCCTCGCGCAGGGCCCGGTCCAGGTTCGGGTGCAGGTTGAGCACAGCCTCGACCAATACGCGGGCCTCCTGATGGACGGCCAGGCCGAGTTCTGGGTCGCCGTCTTCGTCGTCGGCGGGGACGGCGGGGTGGGGGGTGGTGCGCGCGGTGGCCCAGGCTTCTTCGAGGGCTTGAACGTTGTCTCCGATAGTGGGGATGCGGTGGGCCTCGGCGGGTGTCTTGACGATGAGCCGTTCGGTGCCGGTATGCGCGGCCAGTCGGGCGCTGCGGCGCAGCAGTTCCAGGGCGCCGTGAGGCGTACGTGGGAAGACGCCCATGTAGGTGTAGAGCACAACATGCCAGTCGGTGTCGCCCAGGTGCTCGGCTGCGAGCCGACGCAGGGCGCGGATGGCGTACACATCCTGGGTGAAGTCGGTCTGCTGGGCGTAGCTGAGCGAGATGCTGTACAGGCCGTGCTGGCGGAAGAACAATCCCTCCAGCACCGAGAGCGCCACCAGCAGCGAGGGCGGGCACAGCTGGCCGAGCATGCAGCCGCCGAAGCTCTCCAGGTGGGCACCGGGGACGTTCTCGGCGAGGACTTCACAGCTGTGTGCCCAGGCGCGGACGGCCTCGTTCAAAGGAGTACGGCTATAGGGCAGGCAGTACGAGACCGGACCTCCCTCGGTCGCGTCCAGTCCCGCGTCGATCAGGGCCTCGACGACGCCGAGCGGCAACGGGGTGCCGTGACGCACCTGGATGGGCAGGCCTTCTGCTCCGGCGCCGACGATCATGGCGCGAGTGGCGGCACCGCCGTGGGCGACGATCGGGAAGCCGTTGAGCTCGGCGCCTTCAACCAGTGCGCGTCGGGCGGAGTTGTGGTCTCCCACCCGGGTGTAACTGTCGAGGGTGATGGTGCCGACGGTGCGGGCCTGGGCACGACCGACCGCATTCAGGCCGGCGGCCATCTCGGTAAGTGTGGAAAAGCCCATGCGTGGCTGGACGAGGAGCTCACCGGCGGCACGAGCCTCGGCCACCGCAGCGGCGAAGCGCCCGAGACGGGGAGTGTGATGAGTGGTCACGATGCGGCGTTGCTGGATGCGAGGGCCTGTGTGGGGGCCGCCAGGTACCGCTGGAACTCCTCCACGCCGCCGGACCCCTCGAAGACGGCGTTGAAGCCGGCGGCGAGCAGGCCCGGCCCCAGGGCCGTATTGGCCACGCCCTGAGTTCCGAGCTTGCCGCCGATGACAACGGGCAGATCAGCCAGATCGGGCTCGGCCCGCAGCCGGGCGATGAGACGGCGGCCGTCCAGGTGGCCGTGGCCGTTGACGCTGCTGATGACGACGAGGTCCGGGTGCAGGCGCCGGCACTCGGCGAGCAGGAGATCGTCCGGTACACAGGCGCCCAGGTTGACGACCTGTGCACCGGTCTCCTCCAGAAGAAGCTGAAGGAACACCAGATTCCAGGTGTGGGAGTCGGAGGAGACACTCGACACCAGGATGCGCCGGACCCGCCCGGCATGAGGGGTTAGCGTCGGCGCGGGAATGGCAGGTGGGTGCATGACAGGGCCTCACGTGCTCGATGGAACGGAACGGCGGGAACGCGGGAACGCGGGAACACTGCCTTGAGTTCAGGCGCCGGCGGCGGCGCCGACCGGGCGGATGGGCCGATCGGGGGTGCGGGCTGCGGCCGGCCGGGTACGGATGGCCAAGACGGTGCAGCCCTTGCTGCTGGACATCTGGTGCTGTGTGCCAGGTGCCTCGACGACAAGGTCGCCTTTGCCGTAGCTGCTGCCGTCGCTGTGGTCAAGCGAGCCGTCGAGGACGAGCATGAGCTCGAAACCGAGGTGCTCGTGGTAGTCACCGTGGGCGCCGGGCGGGAAACGTAGGAGCAGGCCGACCGAGTCCTCCCCCTGCTCGGCGTCCGGGGCCCACAGGACGTGGTGCTCGACGCCGATGCGGCCGGGCTCGGTCCACGGTACCCATTCCAGGGTGTCAAGCTCGAAACCACTACGGAATACGTTCTGGATGTAATGAACGCCGTTCATGTTCTTCTCCTCGCGTCGAATTGGTTTTCGCGTCATGGCCGCGCAAACCGCGCTCAGTACTCTATGAGCGCCTCTGGTGCAGGTTTTCGCAAGGAGTTGATATCAGGCATCGGTGTTTTTGAAATCCCGATGTGACCAGCAGGGTCGCCGGGCCGGGAAAAAGCGACGGCCGGCACATCGTCTGTGCCGACCGGATGGAGCGCTGATCCGAAAGAGTCGTGGGCCTTTTACGACAGGCTTGCCTCGGCCTGCAGGGTCCGCATGCCGGTACGGGTCTGGGCCACGGTGCCGCGCGCCTTGCGGACCAATTCCAAGAAGGCGGAGACCGCGGGTGACAGCCACGTGCTGCCCGCCCAGAGGGCCTGGACGTAGGTGTCGGTGCGCGGCAGATCCTCCAGCACGGTCAGGCCGTCTCGGGTCAGGTCGGCGTCGATGGCCGTCTCGGGAACCATGGCGACTCCCAGCCCGGCCCCGGCCAGGGAGAGCGCGCTGCGGGTGGAGCCGGTCTCCATGATCGGGGGATCGATGCCGTACTCGACCTTGAGATGGCGCAGCAACACCTCCTGGGCGGCGCAGTCGGGATCGACGACGAGCACCCGCTCGACACACGGACCGGGCCGCTCTGGAAGGAGGGACGCCGGGGAGGAGGGGGAAAAGGATAGGCCGACCGGCACCAGCGGCACCCTGAACAGCGACTGGCGGCTGATACCGGGAATGCGGGGGACCTCGTCGGCCGGATCGGTGGTGAGCGTGAGGCCGATGTCGATGTCGCCCGCGGCGACGGCGTTCTCTATCTCGGCCGCGGCCATGACCTTGGGCGAGACCTGCACGCCGGGATAGCGGTAGCGGCATTCCCGGACGAGTTCGCTCATCTCGTACTCCATCAGCAAGACCGTGGAGCCGACCACGACCCGGCCGGCGGCCTCCCCGCTGGACCTCATCGCTGTAGACATCTCATCCATGACTGAGAATATTTTCCCGACATAAACCCGGAAAGTCTCTCCAGCCGTGGTGAGCCGCACCCCGTGCGGGAGCCGATAGAACAACGGTGCGCCCACCCTGTTTTCGATGGCGCGTATGTGCGTGGTGACGCTCGACTGTGAATATCCAAGGTTTTTTGCGCTTCTGGTGAGACTTCCTGTTTTGGCGACGTCCCAGAATGTTTTGAGTTGGTACAGGGTCAGGTTCATGGCTCCCCGCAGCAAAAGGCCACCTGATAGCTCTTTGTAATGCTTGTAATGACTCTCTACCGTTAGGAATGTTTGCACGAGGTGACCCTTTTGGCAATAGGCCCCCAGGGGGCGCCCTCGCGAGTAAGGGTCGACCGAGAGTCACATATCAAGATCACTTTTTTTGGTGACCCGTTTTCGTCCGCGAGACCGGCGCCGCGCCCGGCCGGATGTGAGACGGCCACGACGGCGCCCCCTGGCGGCGGCCCGATCTTCGAGGCCCATAGTAGTGAAGAGGCTTGTCACGGCGCCGGCCGGTCGATGGACGGCCTCTGGGAAACTCTCACCGCCCCGGTTTCCTCGGCGCGTGGAGGGCGGGCAGGGTCGAAGAGGGCTCGCCGGAGGCGACGACGACCATCCGGTGCCCCTCACCCCGCGCACGGTCACGATCCGTGACACCCCCCGCCCGGAAATTACCTTTCCGGAAACAGGAGGCCAACTTCGCCGTTTGAGGCGATCGCGAGGGTTCGATGCTGAGCGCGCGCTCAGCCTCAGGGGTGCGAACAGGCCGAACGGCCGCGTTTCCGAACCGGGTTGCACGGCTCGCCCATGGGGGTCACCCCTCCTTGGGGCTTCCCGGCGGAGAAGAAGAGTTCATCGCGTCGTCGCGTGTTCGCCATGCGGCAAGGCCGTACCCCGAAAGGCGACGGCGGACGCCCATGGGGCCGGCGCCGTCTTGCGATCCTCGAAGGGGCGGCGTGGGCCGGCTCGCGGTGGATCTGACCCGGACGCGCCAGAGGCGTCGTCGAGACCCGTCGGAGACCGGGCGCCAAGCGGCACCGTCGGATCCGGCCGACGACGCCGCGCGCACAGATCGGCCACCCCGATCTCAGATATCGAAGACGCGGACGCCGCGGGCCACGACACGCGGCTAACGTCCGGGGTGCGCAAGGGCACGTGGCGCATCCCGGGCCGGCCTCCGTCCTCACCATGTGGCGGCCTTTCCCCCGTGCGTTCCGTCCTTCCTGCCGCACCGCGGACCTTTCCGCGCCTCCCGGGCCGCACGCCGTCGAACGTGCGGTCGCCCCTGTCTCCGGCTGGCCCCGGAACGACCGAAGGACGGGTCACATGAGCTCTGCCATGGAACATGCCCACCGGCGCGCGACGTCCGGCGCCGCGGCCCTCGCGGCGCGCTACCGCCCCTTCAGCGACACCGCCCTGCGGATCAGCGTGGGGGTGGTCTTCGTGTGGTTCGGCGCCCTGAAATTCATCCCGGGCGCCAGTCCGGCCGAGGACATCGCCGCCCGGTGCATGGGGGTGCTTTCCTTCGGGCTGGTCCCCGCCGAGGTCAGCCTGCCGTTGCTGGCCGTCATGGAGGTCGCCATCGGCCTTGGCCTGATCACGGGCCTGCTGCTGCGGACGACGCTCGCGGTGTTCTTCGTCCACATGAGCGGCGTCTTCGCCACGCTCGTCATCGCGCCCGACGCGGTCTGGGAGCACGGCACGTTGCTGGTGCCCACGCTGGAGGGGCAGTACATCATCAAGAACATCGTGCTGGTGTCGGCCTGTCTCGCGGTCGCGGCCAGGCTGGGACCGCGCGCCGTCGCCTCGGGCGGCACGCCCGCCCCGCCCCTTGCCGTCGACCCGGACCACAGCGTGCCGGCGGCCGGGCAAGAGGTCCGGTCGGTGCGCTGAGCGCGGCCCACCGGAGGTGGACGGCTCGGCCCTGGCGGGGCGGGAACCGTGCGCTCCCACCCTGCGGACGGCGTCAACGGGTCTGCTTGACGTTTTTGTAGTGCCGTGCGGCCCGCGCACGGTTCCCGCACGCCGCCGAGCACCATTCCCGGCGAGGGTGGTCCTTCAGGAAGTACAGCACGCACCCTGGAGCGTGACAGGCCTTCAACAGGGCGATGTCCGAACCACCGAGCAGATCGACGGCCTGCTGGGCGATCTCCGCGCGCGCCGTGGCCATCAGGTCGGCCGAGCTGCGCGCCAGCGCCTGCGGTCCCTCGCCCCACGACAGCTCACGCCAGCGCGGCACCACCCGCACCTGCCGGTTGATCACCTCGACGGCCGCCGCGGTCTCCGCGGCCCCCACGGCCCCCACTGTCCCCGTGGTCCCTGGCGGCATCTCGGCACGCTGGACGGCCGCCTTGATCAGGGTGCGGACGGCGTCCCTGAGCGCACGGGTGGCCGCCAGGTCCTCGGCGGTCACCGACAGCAGATCACGGTCGTCGAACGGCACGGCGAACCGATCCCGCTGGTCCCGAAACCAGGCGGCCACATGCTCCACCCGCTGCAGTCCGTCCACGAGGGTGCCGCGCACGGCATAGCTCGCGTTCGCCAATTCGATCGGCAGGGGCTCGCCCAACATCGGGGCGCCCCCGCCCTCAAGCCTTTCCACTCTCATCTTCTAATGGTACGCCTGCCTTGCAGGCATGAGAAAGGTGTGTCATGCTTCTAACGAAAAGAAGGCCGACCAACCGTTATATACAGGCGGTTGCCAACCCCCCGGAGGACCGTATGTCCCACCTGCCGATCATCGACCCCGAGACCGCCAAGGGCCCCGCCGCGGACCTGCTCGCCGCGGTCCAGAAGGCACTCGGCGTCACTCCGAACATGACCAAGGTGATGGCCAACAGCCCGGCCGTCCTGAAGGCCTACCTGGAGTTCTCGGGGGCGCTCGGCGCGGGCGTCCTGCCGGCGGGCGTTCGTGAGGGCATCGCGCTCGCCGTCGCCCAGGAGAACTCCTGCGACTACTGCCTGTCGGCGCACACCTACATCGCCACCAACCTGGCGGGCCTGAACGAGGCCGAGGCGCAGGACGCGCGCCATGCCAGGTCCGCCGACCCCAAGACCACCGCGGCGCTCAAGCTCGCCACCACCCTGGTCCGCACCCGCGGCAGCCTCGACGACGCCGACCTGAAGGCCGCCGCGGCGGCCGGCCTGGACGACGCCGAGATCGCCGAGGTGATCGCCAACGCCGCGCTCAACATCTTCACCAACTACTTCAACAAGGCAACCGACGTCGCCATCGACTGGCCGCTGGTCAGCCACAACAGCTGAGCCCCGCGACGCCGGAAAGGTCAACCGTCGCGTTCCACGGACCGGACGGCTTTTCTCCGGGCCGGGTCGGCCGGTTTCCCCCCCGTACCGGCCAGACCGCCCGCCCGCGAGCACCGCTGCCGTCTCGGCAGGGTGCTCGCGGGCACTCCTCCGCCTCATCGCCCTCGCCTCGACAAGGAAAGCCGATGTCCGACCAGACCGTCACGGCGGCCGCGAGGCACAAGCTCGCGAGCCGAGCACCCGCCCGGCCCAAGATGGCCGTCACCACCGTCGCCACCCTGGGGGCCGTCCTGGCCCTGCTCGCCCTCGTCGCATTCGGTGCCCTGCTGGACCAGGCCTGGCTGATCCCCCCGCTGGCCGCCAGTGCCGCCCTGGTCTTCGGCGCGCCCGCCCTGCCACTGGCGCAACCACGCAGCGTGATCGGCGGCCAGCTGCTGTCCGCGCTCACCGGATTCACCGTCCTGGCCCTGTTCGGTCACTCCAACTGGGCCGCGGCCGTCGCCGGCGGCCTGGCCCTCGGTGTCATGACCCTCGCCCGGACGCCGCACTCACCCGCCGCCGCCACCGCGGTGATCGTGGTCGTCCAGCAGTCGCCCCCGGTGCCGTTCCTCCCGATCCTGGCCGCCGCGACCCTCGTCCTCGTGGTCGTCGGCCTCCTCGCCGGACGCACCGGGGTGACAGCGCGCTACCCCACCTACTGGTGGTGAACAACACCGACCTCGCCGTCCAGCCAGGAGGGTTACAGTGACCAGCCGCTACGCCCAGCTCGCGTTCACTCCGCCGGTACGCGCCCGACAGGTGCGGCACGGCAGCCGCACCGCGTACGCGCGAACCGAACAAGGACCCTCCGAGGCCGACCGGCTCACCTACCAGGAGGCCGACTTCATCGCCTCCCGAGACAGCTTCTACCTCGCCAGCACCGGCGAGAGCGGTTGGCCCTACGTGCAGCACCGCGGCGGCCCGCCGGGCTTCCTTCACGTTCTGGACGGCGCCACCCTCGCCTTCGCCGACTTCCGCGGCAACCGGCAGTACATCACCACCGGCAACCTCCACGGCAACGACCGGGTGGCACTGCTGCTCATGGACTATCCCAACCGAAGCCGGCTGAAGATCCTGGGCACCGCCGCCTCCGAGGAAGACCCAGCCCCCGACCTCCTGAGCGTCGTCACACCGGCCGACCACCGGGGCGTCGTGGAGCGGGTCATCCTCATCACCGTCGAGGCCTACGACTGGAACTGCCCCCAGCACATCACTCCCCGCTACAGCCTGCAGGAGGTGGAGGCCATGGCACAGCCACTCCACCTTCACCTCGTCCACCTCGAACGGCGAATCGCCGACCTCGAGGCGGAGAACACGAGGTTGCGCGCCGCAGCACGCTGAGACGACGCCACCCAGGGGCCCCGCGCCGACCGCGCGGGGCCCCTTTCGGCATGCCCGCACTCCTCGGCACCTCATCAAGAATGCCGATTTCTCGCATCGAGGAGGCGACCGTCACCCACCCCCCCGGACAACTAACTTCGGTTGCGGGACGACACCCGAGGCACAGCCCGGCGATCGCCCCCGCCCACACCCGCCGACCGGCGCGTGGCCCCTCTTCCGGCTCCGGAAAGGACCCGGCATGCCCAGCTCCTCCCCCTCCCGCCTCAACGGCAGGAAAGCCCTGACAGCGACGATCCTCCTCGCCGCCCTCACCGCCGCCATCCCCGGCCAGGCGGCTCTCGCCGCGGACTACCCGACCGAACCGCCCGGCTACCACACGATCAACCCGGTGGAGTCGGTTCCCGCCGAGGTGGCGAAGAAGGCGGGCCCCGACCACGTCCTGTTCTGGGAGCGCGCCATGCTCCAGGCCACCCGGGAGGCGGGCGGCATCGTAGGCCCGATCACCCGCGCCGGCGCCCTCATGAACATCGCCGTCTACGACACCGTCAACTCCATCTATCCGGTCGGCAAGCCGTACCTCAGCCGCTCCCGCGAACTGTTCCGTCGCTTCGGCGCCCTCGACTCGGCGATCGACCACGCCGCCTACAACGCCCTCAAGGCCGCCTTCCCCACCGTCAACCTCGACGACGACCTCGCCGCGGCCCTCGCCCTGCCCAGCTCGGCCAGTGCCGGCGACCGTGAGCTCGGCAAGGTCCAGGGCACGCGCATCGCCAAGGCACTGATCGCCCACCGCGCCAACGACGGCTCGGCCGACACCACCCCCTACGTCCCGAACATGGCCCCCGGCCACTGGCGTCCGACCACTCCGGGCGTCGCCCCCGGCGCCCCCAACTGGGGCAAGGTCAAGCCCTGGGTGATCGCCTCCTCCGACCAGTTCCGCCCCGCCAAGCCGGGTGGCCTGGAGACCACCGAGACCCTGCTGCCCAGCGACATCTACGCCGAGAACCTGAATGAGGTCAAGGCCCTGGGCGCCGCGAACTCCACCGTCCGTACCGCGGACCAGACCCAGATCGCCCGGTTCTGGGCCAACGACCTGGACGGCACCTACAAGCCCACCGGCCAGCAGTACGACCACACGCTGGTCGTACTGAAGACCTACAAGCCGAAGGCAAGCTCCTTCTACACCGCCAAGCTCTTCGGAGTGCTGTCCGTCGCCCTCGCCGACGCCGCGATCGTCGCCTGGGACGCCAAGTGGAACACCGACTTCGACCTCTGGCGCCCGCAGAGCGCGGTGACCCTCGCCGACAACGACTACAACGACAAGACCGTCGGCGACCCGAACTGGCTGCCCCTGTCCTCCAACGCCAACGGCGTCAACTTCTCGCCGCCGTTCGCGGCCTTCCAGTCCGGCCACTCCACCTTCGGCGCGACCTGGGCCGGGATCATGAAGAACTGGTTCGGCACCGACACCATGCCCTACAAGGGCACCACCGACGACCCGAACGCCAGTGGCGTCACCCGGAACGTCGTCTCCTTCAGCTCCGCCGCGGCCGAGAACGCCATCAGCCGCGTCTATAACGGCGTCCACTTCCGCTTCGACACCGTCGCGGGTGTCGCCGGCGGGCAGAAGATCTCCGCCTACGTCTGGAACGCCCGCCCGCTCGGCTGACCATCGCATCCCGCGATGCCTGCCCTGTGTCCGCTTTCGCCCACCCGGCGGGAGCGGACACAGTGCTTCCCCTCGGTCATGACGGCTTGAAAACAAACCGTCGTAACCACTTACCCAACCAGAGCACGATCAGGAGCAGGCCATGCCGTTCGTCCAGATATCGCTGTATCGCAGCCAGCACGGCCGTGCCCGCCAAGTGGGCGACCGCGTACACCAGGCCATGGTCGAGACCCTCGATATCCCTGCTGATGACAAGTTTCAGATCCTCACCGAACACAGCAGCGGCGAACTCGTCTACGATCCCTCTTTTCTCGGCATTGACCGCACTGACGGGATCATCATGATCCAGATCACGCTCGCCACCGGGCGCAGCCGTCAACTCAAAGCCGCACTCTTCGCTCGCATCGCCGAGCTCCTCGCCGAGACTCCTGGCATCCGCCCCCAAGACATCTTCGTGACCTTGGTCGAGGCATCGGCGGAGAACTTCTCCTTCGGCAACGGTGAAGCCCAGTTCGCCTACCATCTGCCCCCGCATCTTGCCTCCGCTCCAGAGAGGCACGGACAGTAGTCGAGTACACCCATCACCGAAACTGTCCGCATGCTGTGGATTCACCGTGCTGCTGTACGCCGGGGCCCGGGGGACCGTGCGGTTACGGCGACCGGAGCGATGCCGAGGGTTTTGCCGGTGGCCTCGGTGTCCAGGTCGAGGAAGACTCGCAGCGCCGCCACCTCCCGCTGCCGCCTGGGCAGGCACAGGGCCGCCATCAGCGCGGGGTCGATGCCCTGCGCCTGTTGGTGTCCTTCGGCGTCCTGGTCGGCCAGGGCGCCCCGGCACCACCTCGCCGAAGCGGTGGCCACCAAGCGCGGATCCCACCGACGGCGTGCTCGGCGACCTCACCGACGGCTTCCTCAGAGCCCGTGCTCGGCCAGGAACTTCTCGATCGTCTCCTGCCACTCGGCGGGCCGTTCGGCCATCACCACGTGCCCCGCGTCCACCTCGGCGTATCGCGCCCCGGGGATGTGGTCCGCCAGGTAGCGGGAGTTGGCCGGGTCGACCAGGATGTCGCGGGTCGCCGCGATGACCAGTGTCGGCACCGTGATCCCGGCCAGGTTCTCCCGGGTGTCGGCGGACCGGCCCAGGGCCGCCTGCTCCACCACCCCGAGCGGCGGTCCGGCGGGGCCCGGCTCCAGCAACTCGGCGAGCTGCTCCTCTGGCAGCCCGTTGAGGAACTCGACGCTGAAACCGTTCACCGTACGCATCCTGGCGAACCCCTCGGCGTCGCCGCGGTTCAGCAAGTACTCCCAGAGCCCCAGGGAGAGGTCGATCTGGTTGTCGGCCTTGGCGAAACCCGCCGTCAGCACGAGCCCCCGTACCCGTTCCGGGTGACGGGCCGCGGCCCGCACGGCGACGGTGGTGCCCAGGGAGAAGCCGATCACGGTGAAGGTCTCCACCCCGGCGTCGACTGCGCGGGACACCACCGCGTCGGTCAGCTCGTCCAAGGTGAGGCCCGCGGCCGCCCGAGGGGTGGCGCCCGACCCCGGGTAGTCGGAGCCGACGACGGTGTGACCCTCGGCCAGGACCGGTATCAACGCCCCGTAGTTGTCCGCGACGCTGCCGCTCGCGCCGTGTGCGAGCAGGATGCCGGGGCCGGAGCCGACGACGGTGGTGACGAGATCAGGAATCCGTTTCATGCGTATGAGGTTGAGGCTTCACATCGGTGTAAAGGTCAAGTCCTTCCTGGAGGGAATGCGATGTGGATCGGCGAACTGTCCCGGCTGACCGGTGTGAGCACTCGCTTGCTGCGCTACTACGAGGATCAGGGCCTCCTGCATCCCGAACGGGACGGCAACGACTACCGCCGCTACCGCCCCGAGTCCGTCGAGCGGGTCGGGCGCATCCGCGAGTTACTCGCCGCGGGCCTTCCCACCGACACGATTCGCGACTTCCTGCCCTGTGCCGAGAACGGGCCGGAACCTTCCGGCTGCACCCGCTACACCGACATGCTGGACTCCCACCGCACCCGCCTCGCCCGGGACATCGCCGAGCTCCAGCGTCGCCACGAGGCCCTGACCGCCTACACCGACGCCCTGCGCCCCTCTGACTGAGAGGCCCTCGGCCCGGCAACGTGTCCGGCCGTCCCACGGGAAGAGACTCCGCCCGTACGGCCGGAGTGGACGGGAGAGCCGCCCCTGGCCGTCCTGGAACAGCTGCGCGGCAACAGTGACGAGGAGGAAGGAACGGATTGACGTACCGCCGTGCCGCGAACCTCGGGGCGCAGGCCGTCGAACACGATGGATCAACGGAATGCGGCCGGCGCGACCGGCTGCCACTTGCGCCACGCGGCAAGTCGTTCCTCGTACTCGGCCGCGACCGGCTCGAACGACGTGCCGAAGAAGACCCGGGCCGGCGGGTCGTCGGTGTCGGCCAACTGCAGGATCGGCCCGCGCGTCGCCTTGGGGTCGCCGAGTTCCCACACGATTTCGGTGGCCGCGCGAGCCCGGGGTGATGGTCGCGGTCGTCGACTCTCACCCATGCCTTCGCATTGACATCGCCTTGCACAACAACCGAACGACCGGTGAGTGTCAGGGCCGTTGAGCCGTGCCGTCGCGGTGCCGGTAGAAGTCCGCGTGCTCGGCGGCGAGCGGGGTGTTGCCCAGGATGAGGTCGGCCGCCTTCTCCGCCACCATCATGACCGGCGCGTAGATGTTGCCGTTGGTCACGTACGGCATCACCGAGGCGTCCACCACGCGCAGCCCCTCGAGACCGTGGACCCGCATCGACAGCGGGTCGACCACGGACATGGCGTCGACGCCCATCCTGGCGGTGCACGAGGGGTGCAGCGCGGTCTCGCCGTCCCTGGCCACCCAGTCGAGGATCTCCTCGTCGGTCTCGACGCCGGGGCCCGGTGACAGCTCCCCCGCGTTGAACGCGTCCATCGCGGGCTGGTTCAGGATGTCGCGGGCGATCCGGACGGCCTCCACCCACTCGCGCCGGTCCTGGTCGGTGGACAGGTAGTTGAAGCGCAGCGCCGGGTGGACCGCGGGGTCGGTGCTCGTGATCTTCACCGAGCCGCGCGAGTCGGAGTACATCGGCCCGATGTGAACCTGGTAGCCGTGCCCGCCCGCCGGCGCGGAGCCGTCGTAGCGGACCGCGATGGGCAGGAAGTGGAACATCAGGTTGGGGTAGTCGACGTCGTCGTTGCTCCGGGCGAAGCCGCCCGCCTCGAAGTGGTTGGTCGCGCCGGGGCCGCTGCGCAGGAACAGCCACCGCGCGCCGATCAGCGGCCGGTTGCGCCACTTCATCGCGGGCTGCATCGACACCGGCAGCTTGCAGCCGTACTGGATGTAGACCTCCAGGTGGTCCTGGAGGTTCTCACCGACGCCCGGCAGGTCGTGCACGACGTCGACGCCGAGGGCGTCCAGCTCGGCGGCGTTGCCCACCCCGGAGAGCTGCAGCAGCTGCGGGGTGTTGATCGCGCCGCCACACAGGATCACCTCGCCCGCGTGGACCGTCCGGCCGTCGTACTCGACGCCGACGGCGCGCCTGCCCTCGAAGAGGATGCCGGTGACGTGCGCCCGCGTCCTGACCTCCAGGTTGGGGCGGTTCATGACCGGGTGCAGGTAGGCGCGGGCGGCCGACAGGCGGCGACCCCTGCTGATGTTGCGGTCGAAGCGGGCGAAGCCCTCCTGGCGGTAGCCGTTGACGTCGTCGGTCAGCGGGTATCCGGCCTGCTGCACCGCCTCGAAGAAGGCGCCGAACAGCGGGTTGCGCACCGGCCCGCGCTCCAGCACCAGGGGGCCGCCCCGCCCGCGCCAGGGATCGGCGGGGTCGGCGGCCAGGCAGTTCTCCATGCGCTTGAAGTACGGCAGGCAGTGGGCGAAGTCCCAGGTCTTCATGCCCTCGTCGGCACCCCAGCGCTCGTAGTCCATCGGGTTGCCGCGCTGGAAGATCATCCCGTTGATGCTGCTGGAGCCGCCCAGCACCTTGCCCCTGGCGTGGTAGATCCGGCGGCCGTTCATGTGCGGCTCGGGCTCGGACTCGTACTTCCAGTCGTAGAAGCGGCTCCCGATGGGGAAGGGCAGCGCGGCGGGCATATGGATGAAGACGTCCCACGGATAGTCCGGGCGGCCCGCCTCCAGCACCAGCACCCGGTTGGCGGGATCGGCGGACAGCCGGTTCGCGAGGGCGCTTCCCGCCGAGCCGCCCCCGACGATGACGAAGTCGTACATGTCTGCCTCGCCTCGTTCAGCAGGAGGTAATGCCCAAAATTGTAGCGAATAGCGCAATAAGCTGCACCATTCGCAACGGCGATTGTTCCTCCGGTGGCATTCGCTGCCCCCCAGCGCCTACAGTCCCGCTATGGGCAACGATCTCCTCGGCGGCCGTACCGCCGACAGCAGTGGCGGAGTCCAGTCCGTCGACCGGGCCATCACCATCCTGGAGATCCTCGCCGAGCGCCGCGAGGCCGGGGTGAGCGAGATAGCCCAGGAGATATCGGTGCACAAGTCGACGGCGTTCCGGCTGCTGGGCGCGCTGGAGTCACGCGGCCTGGTCGAGCAGGCCGAGGAGCGGGGCAAGTACCGCCTCAGTTTCGGGATCATCCGCCTCGCGGGCGGGGTGGCCTCCCGGCTCGACCTCACCCAGCAGAGCCGCCCCGTCTGCCGCCGTCTCGCCGAGGAGATCGGCGAGACGGTCAACATCGCCGTGCTGCGCTCCCACTACGCGGTCAACCTGGACCAGGTACGCGGCCCGGCGGCGGTCACCACGCACAACTGGGTCGGGGAGCTCACCCCGCTGCACGCCACCTCCAGCGGCAAGGTCCTGCTGGCCCACCTCGACGACCTGCACCGGGCCCGGCTGGTCGCGGCGGGCGGCCTGAAGCCGTACACCCCGCACACGATCACCTCGGCCGCCGCGCTGGAGACGCAGCTTCTCCAGGTACGCGAGCGGGGCTACGCCGTCACCGTCGAGGAGTACGAGATCGGCCTGAACGCCGTCGCGGCCCCCATCCGCTCCCATGACGGCGAGATCGTCGCCGCGGTCAGCGCGTCCGGCCCGGCCTACCGCTTCAGCGAGGAGCGGCTGCACGAGCTGGCGCCGGTCATGATCGCCGGCGCCCTGGACATCAGCCACCGCCTGGGCCACACCGAACGGATCTGAGCGCCCGGTCCTTCCTGGTCGCCGTACGCCACCCCAGGGACCCCGGCGGCCCCGAGCCCCGCTTCACCGCGGATCGGGTGAGCCGCGGCGCCGCCATGCCGTCGCGGCGGCGTGCCGTCATCGGCCGGGCGAGCGCTGGGCGGGTCTGCCGCCGAAGCGCCAGGGATGGACCTCCGTGCGGCCGCCGCCGGCCGGCAGCAGTGCCGCGGCGGCTTCGCGGTCCGGCGCCTCCACCACGGCCGCCCGGCCGATCCGCGCCTCGCCGTCGAGGGCGAGCAGCTCGCCGCACACGATCATGTGCCTCGACGGGGCCGGCACGGGGCCGGACCCGCCCATGGTGATCACCAGGAACCGGCCGTAGCCGGCGACGGCCTCGGTGAAGTCCCACATGGTGCGGCCCAGTGCGTTGCGAAAGCGGCACAGCAGCACCGACTCGAAGACTCCGCCGCGGTGGTAGGGCTCCGCGTAGGCGAACGTGCGGGCGGCGTCCGCGTCCGGAAGGTCGACGATGTGCAGGCTGCCCGTCGACACGGCCTCGTCGCCGTCGCCGGTCAACGTGGGGCCGCGGGCGACCAGCGTCTCCCCGTACCCGTCCATGAAGGACCAGTGCTCCTCGCTCAGGCTCATCTTGAGCTCGAAGGCGCCGGGGCGGTCACGACCGTATACGAAATACTCCACGACCGTGCAGCCTAGATGATCGTGGCGGCGGCCCCTCGCGTACGCCGGTGGGTTCGCCACCGGCGTACGCGAGGCCGGTCGGTGCCGATCCGGGCGCGGGGGCAGGCCGAGTCGTGATCACTTTCGGCGCCGACGGCCGGCCCCGGGCTACGGCTGAGGGAAGTCCGTGGTCTGGGCCAGCTCGCGGCCGGCTTCGATGTCGGCCTTGAGGGCTTCGACCTTGCCTCCGGCGTAGGAGTAGGCGTCCGATCCCAGGAGCCGGCGAAGCGGCCCGTCGCCGGAGACGGCGAGGGAGATGATCGCGGCGGCGCCCTTCACGGGGTCGCCGAGCTGGCTTCCCTGCAGGTCCAGGTGGTTCCTGGTCATCTCGCGGATGGACTCGTAGCCCTCCGTCGTCGAGACCGGCAGCGCCAGCGAGTCGCTCGTCAGGAAGCTGGTCCGGAAGTAGCCGGGCTCCACGACGGTGACCTTGACGCCGAACTCCGCGACCTCGCCGGTGAGCGCCTCGCTCAGACCCTCCAGCGCGAACTTGCCCGCGCAGTAGAGGCCCCAGCCCGGAAGGGCGACCAGGCCGAGCACGGAGGAGATGTTCAGGATGTGGCCGCTCCTCCGGGTCCTGAAGATGGGCAGCACCGCTCGCAGCACGTTCCACAGCCCGAAGATCTGGACGTCGAACATCCGCCGGGCCTCGGCGTCGGTGGTCTCCTCGACCGAGGCCAGAAAGCCGTAGCCGGCGTTGTTGACGACGACGTCGAGACCTCCGAAGCGCTCGGTGGTGCGGCGAACGGCCTCGGCGACCGCGGTCTCGTCCGCGAGGTCGACGTCGAGAGCCAGCAACCGCTCGGTGTCCACGCCCCCGAGGGCCTCGGCGAGGCGCTCGGTCGAGCGGGTGGTCGCGGTGACGTTGTCGCCACGCTCGAGCAGCTGCCGCACGAGCTCGAGGCCGAGGCCACGGGAGGTACCCGTGACGAACCAGGTCGCCGGAGTGCCGGTGGGGTAGGTCATGTCGATCGTCTCCTCGATGGTGGGCCGGTGTTCCGCCGCCGGGCCCCGCTCGGCGGCGGCATGGACTCCAGTCTTCGTGGTGAGATCACCCCGAGGAGGGCCACAACCTGCCCTTCTCATCCTCGGACCGGACAACCTAGGACGCGGCGGACCAGGTTGATCCGTGCAGTTCCTGCGAGAATGTGGGCATGACGGTGGGTAACAGGGAGCTCGCGGACTTCCTCCGGCGCGCTCGGGGCAGAGTCGACCCGTCTCGCACGGGGTTGCCGGCCGACGGCCGGGTCCGGAGGGTGCCCGGACTCCGCCGCGAGGAGGTTGCGCTGCTGGCCGGGGTCTCCACCGACTACTACACCCGGCTGGAGCAGGGCCGGCCGATCACCCCGTCCGCCGGGGTCCTCGACGCGATCGCCCGTGCGCTCGGCCTGGACGCGGCCGGCCGCGATCACCTCGGACACCTGGTCGGACCCGTCTCCGGGGCGCGCCGCCGCGTCCCCACCGTCCAGAGGGTCCGCCCGGGGCTCCACCGGTTCCTCGACGCCCTGGACGGCAACCCGGCACTGATCCTCGGCCGCCGGACCGATGTGCTGGCCACCAACCGCATGGCCAGGGCCTTGCTGACGGACTTCGACGCGCTCCGGCCGCGGGAACGGAACTACGCGCGGTGGATGTTCCTCACCGACGAGGCGCGAGACCTCTTCCTGGACTGGGACGTGCAGGCGCGCGCGGCCGTCGAGAGCCTCCGGCTCGACATCGGCAACGACCCCGGCGACCAGGCCGCGAAGGATCTCGTGGCCGAACTCGCGGCGCGCAGCCCCGAGTTCCGGCGGTGGTGGGAGGAACACGGCGTGTATCGGCGCACGTTCGGCTCCAAACACCTCCGGCACCCGGTCGCCGGAGAACTGACGATCGACTACGAGACGTTCACGATGCCCGGCGATCCCGATCAGACCCTCTTCGTCTACACGACCGAGGCCGGGACGGCATCGCGGCAGGCCATGGATCTCCTGGCCGGCTGGGTTCTTTCCGACGGCGCCGCCGGACGCGGACGGCGCACCGGGTAGCCGGCGCAGTGCCGGCTCACGGCCTTCTCCACGGGGGCGGTGATCGTCTCTTTTCGGCTTTGTCGCTCGGCTCGGCTCGGCCACGGCGAAGGCCGTGGGTCACAGGCCGCCGCCGTCGTCGGGGGTCTGCTCGGCGAGGTGTGAGCGGGGTGCCGATCCGAGGGGCCCCGGCCGTCGGTTCGGTGGCCTGTTCGGCCTCGCTCACAGCCAGTCGTGTTCACGCGCGTACCGCGCCGCCTCGTGCCGGGTCCGGGTCTGGGTCTTCTGCATCGCGTTGGAGAGGTAGTTGCGCACCGTGCCTTCCGCCAGGTGGAGCCGGGTGGCGATGTCGGCGACCGAGTAGCCTTCGCCGGTCACTCGCAGCACGTCGAGCTCGCGGTCGGTGAGCGGGCAGTCGTCGACGACGGCGCGGGCGGAGACGTCCGGGTCGATCCATCGCCTGCCCTCGTGCAGGGTCTTGATGACGGAGACGATGTGCGCCGGTTCCGCGGACTTGCTGACGAAGCCCTGGACGCCGAGCTTCAGCGCCTTGCGCAGCACGCCGGGCCTGGCGTGGCGGGTCAGCATGAGGATCACCTGCTCCGGCAGCGCACGGCGGATCTCCGCGACGGCATCGAGCCCGTCCACACCGGGCATCTCCAGATCGATGACGAGCACATCGGGCCGATGTCGCAGCGTGGCCTGGACGGCCGCCCCGCCCTCCTCCGCTTCGGCGAGCACGGTGATCTCGCCCTCGAGCGGGAGCAACGCCGCCAGCGCCTTGCGAAGGAGTGCCTCGTCGTCGGCGAGCACCACGGTGGTCATCGGTCGTCCTTTCCCCGTTTCAGAGAGCGGCGCCCGAACGGCCGTGCGGGAATGCCGCAGCCGTCAGGAAACGCCCGTCCTTCTGCTCCACCGTCAGCTCGCCTCCGTTGCCCACCACTCGTTCCCTGAGCGTGGCGAGCCCCCGCAGTTCGGGGAGCGGAGCCTCTGGCGCGCCGTCGTTGACGATGGTGATGCCCGACTCCGACAAGGTGATGCGCACCTGCCCTGCCTGCGCGTGCCGCAGGATGTTGGTCGTCGTCTCCCGCAGGACCTGGCCGAGCAGCTCGCCCACGTGCGCGTCGACCTCGGCCTCACGGTCGACGCGCACGTGGATGCCCGCGGCCTCGAAGAGGTTCTTCGCGTTCTCCAGCTCCGCGGACAGGTTGAGCCGTCGCTGTGCGTAGGCGAGCTGCTTGGTCTGGGTGATGGTGTCGCTGACCAGGGCATGCACCTCGCGT
Organism: Streptosporangium sp. H16; assembly: GCF_051918855.1. NCBI lineage: Bacteria > Bacillati > Actinomycetota > Actinomycetes > Streptosporangiales > Streptosporangiaceae > Streptosporangium > Streptosporangium sp. H16. Next base: position 167,946 of record NZ_JBPXMD010000014.1, on the reverse strand, counting down.
AGTTCCTGCTCCACCCGTTCGGGGTCGCTGTGCACCAGCCTCTGGGCCAGCGCGATCTTCAGCTTCACCACATGGAGCGTGTGGCCCTGGATGTCGTGCAGATCACTGGCGAAACGCATGCGCTCCCGGACGACGGCCAGCTCCGCCGCACGTTCTCGTGCCTCCTCCAGCTCCGCGACGAGGCCGTAGAACCTCTGGTTGGGGAACATGAAGCCGGTCAGCACCGCTGTGACGCCCGCGGGAACGATGACGTACCCGATCAGAACGCCGGAGACGTCCTCCTGTGTGATCAACAGCCTCGCCGCGCCTACGGCGGCGACGTAGGCGGTCAGCCCCAGGGCCGCCGCGCCTCGGTGGCGCGGTAGCTGGGGAACGGTGAGGGAGCCCACGACCGAAAGGCCGTAGAACGACGTGCGGCTGTCCATCACCAGCACGCCGAGGAGCCACACGGCCGCGGTGATGATCAGGCAGGGAAGCGCGACGCGGGAGATGTCGCGCGCCGCCCACCACACGAAGGCCACCAGGGCCGCGACCACGCCCAGGCCCAGGACGACGGCCTGCCACCAGGTCTCGGCATCCCTCGCCACCAGCAGCGCCCCTACGGCGGCGAGCAGCGGGAGGAACATGACGAGATTGAGCCTGCGCAGCCGATCCCGCGACGCCTCGGCGTGCTCGGACCCCGTGTGTGCCGCCCGTACCGGCCTCACCGGCCCTCACCCGGTCGCCGAGTCGTCGGGCCGGGCACCGGAACCGCCGGAGCGCTCGCCGCGGTGAGTGTCTCGGCCGTCCACCTCGGCCACCGGTCCTCCTGCGGCCACGACTCCGTGCCGTCGGGAAAGGGGCCGGCACCGAGGCGGTGCGGGAGGAACGCCGCGCAGACCGGGAGAAGGACGGTCGTTCTCCCGGTCAGCGGCATGCGCGGGGGCCTGGTGTCCATGGGTGGCCCTCCGGGATCGAACGACTGAGTCCGCCCAGTATTCTTCCGGCCCCGTGACGACACCAGTGACGCTGCGTCATATGTCAGCCCCAGGAATGTCATGGCGAGGTCATGACGTGGCCGCACTGCCCGGTGAGCGCGGCGGCTGCTGAGATCGACGACATGTCCTCGACACCGGTCATCGACGTTGAACGTCTGAACATCACCTACAACGACTTCCACGCCGTGAAGGACCTGTCCTTCCAGGTACGGCGAGGGGAGCTCTACGCGCTGCTCGGCACGAACGGGGCGGGGAAGACCTCGACCCTGGAGACCGTCGAAGGTCACCGCAGGGCCACCTCGGGCACCGTGCGGGTCTTCGGGGAGAGCCCCCGCGACCGGCGGGCGGTGCGGCCCAGGATGGGCATCATGCTGCAGGAGAGCGGATTCTCCCCGGACCTGACGGTGAGGGAATCGGTTCGGCTGATCGGAAACCTCACCCGGCGCGCGGACACGGTCGAACGCGTGCTCGGCATCGTGAATCTCACCCGCAAGGCCGGCACCAAGGTGTCCCAGCTCTCCGGCGGCGAGAAGCGACGTCTGGACTTCGCCACCGCCGTGTACGGAACGCCTGAGCTGATCTTCCTGGACGAGCCCACCACCGGGTTGGACATCCAGTCCCGGGACGATCTGTGGGACACCGTGGGCAAGCTGCGCGAAGACGGCTCCACCATCGTTCTCACCACGCACTACCTGGAAGAGGCACAGCAGCACGCCGACCGCATCGGCCTCATGCACAAAGGCATCCTCCACCGGGAGGGGACCGTCTCCGAACTGACGCAGACCATGCCCGCCGCCATCCGCTTCTCCCTGCCCGTCCCCGCCCCCGCACCGCCGCTGCAGGCCACCCGCGACAGCGACGGCACGTTCCTCATCGAGACCTTCGGCCTGCAGAAGGACCTGCACACCCTGCTCCGCTGGGCGCAGGACCACTCGGTGGAGCTGCGGGGACTCCAGGCCGGGCCGACCCGGCTCGACGACGTCTTCCGCGCCATCGGCAGCGACTAGCCACCCCGAACCTTCCAGGAAAGGAGCTTCGCCATGCTCTCGATCGCTCTCAGCGAGCTGGTCCAGATCTTCCGCAACCGGCTGGTTCTGGTCACCAGTCTCATCATGCCCGTGGCCGTCAGCGGGTTCTTCATCTACCGGCACGAGGTCTTCGCGGCCCTGGGCAGCCTCGGGTACATCGCGGCGATAATGATGTTCACCGTGGGGGCGTTCGGGCTCTACACCACTGCGGTGACCACCCTGGCCTCACGCCGGCAGAACCTCTTCCTCAAGCGGCTGCGTTCCACCGCGGCCGGCGACACCGGCATCCTCTCCGGGCTGCTCCTGCCGATCACCGTCATCTCGCTGGTCCAGGTGGTCGCGATCATGACCGTCCTGGCCATGGTCGCGAGCGGGCCGGACAACGTCCTCCTCCTGGCGGCGGCTGTCCTGTCAATGCTGATCATGATGCTCGGCCTGGGACTGGCCACGGCGGGAGTGACGAACTCCCCCGAGCACGCCCAGGTGACCACGCTGCCCGTCAGCCTCGGCGCCATCGCCGTGGCCAGCTGGGTGGGAATCACCGGCACCGAGGACCTCACCCTGCTCAAACGGCTGCTTCCCGGCGGCTCGGCCACCGAACTGGCCGTCAACGCCTGGAACGGCGGTGTTCCCGTCACGGACTCCCTGATCCTCCTGGCACCCACGCTGGGCTGGGTCGTCGTCGCCGTCGTGCTGGCCTCCCGGATCTTCCGCTGGGAGCCGCGCCGATGACGACGCCCGGCGGCCGGGAGACGCAGGTCACGTTCGCCGGTGTCACAGGGAGCCGGGCCGCCTCGTCTCAGAGGGTGTAGCCGTCAACGACAACGGAGGGGCACACCATGGACGCGAGACTGAACTACTTCACCGACCCGACCGCCGGCAAGATCCTCAAGCACTTCATGGCGGCGGGCAAGGCGCTCAAGGAGTCGCCGCTGCCGGCCGCCACGCAGGAGCTGGTGGCGCTTCGCGTGAGTCAGATCAACGGTTGCGCCGTCTGCCTCGACATGCACACCAAGGAGGCCGTCGCCGCCGGCGAGTCCCCGGTGCGGCTGAACCTGGTCGCGGCGTGGCGCGAGGCCACGGTCTTCACCGAGGCCGAGCGTGCCGCGCTGGAGCTGGCGGAGGAGGGGACCCGGGTCGCGGACGCGGCCGGGGGGGTCGGCGACGAGGTGTGGGCGCATGCCGCCAAGCACTACGACAACGAGCAGCTCGCCGCCCTGGTGATCCTGGTCTCCTTCATGAACACGGCGAACCGGCTGAACATCATCACCCGGCAGCCGGCCGGTGACTACGAGCCCGGGCAGTTCCACTGAACGGCGTCGGCGACCGGCTCGGGGTCCGGCTGCGGGCCCCGAGCCCCCGGGCTCGGGGCGTTGCTCCGGCCCGCCGGCGGCCTGGACGATCACCAGAAGATGCGCGCGCCGGTGAGTACGGCCGGGCGAGAGGTTCGAGGGGCGGGGACCGGACGTGAGCAAGGTCGAGGAGTTCGAGGAGCTGCGGCCGCTGCTGTTCTCGATCGCCTACCGGATTCTGGGCAGTGTCGGCGAGGCCGAGGACGCGGTGCAGGAGACGTGGCTGCGCTTTGACGGCTCCCCGGCGCGCCCCAGGTCGGCCAGGGCCTTCCTCGCGGCCACGGTGACCCGGGTCTCGATCGACGTGCTGCGCTCGGCGCGGGTGCGGCGGGAGGAGTACGTGGGGCCGTGGTTGCCCGAGCCGCTGCTCGGCGACCCCTACGAGGATCCGGCGCGGTCGGCGGAGCTGGCCGACTCGGTGTCGATGGCGGCGTTGCTGCTGCTGGAGCGGCTCAGCCCGCTGGAGCGGGCGGTCTTCGTGCTGCGGGAGGTGTTCGGCTTCGGATTCGACGAGGTCGCCTCGGCGGTGGGACGGTCGGAGGCGGCGTGCCGGCAGCTGCTGGTGCGGGCGCGGCGCCACATGGAGGCTGGGCGGCCACGCTTCGAAGCGGTCCGCGAGGAGCGGGAGGAGCTGGCGTCGCGCTTCTTCGACGCCCTCCGCGAAGGCGACGTCGCCGGCCTGCGGGACCTGCTCGCCGCCGACGTGTCGATGGTCGGCGACGGCGGCGGCAAGGCCCCGCAGCTGGCCAGGGCCGTCGTCGGCGCCGAGAACGTGGCCCGGCTGCTCGCCTCCGTCTTCCCCCGGCTGGCCCGGGTCGACGTGACGTTCGAGCCGCACGAGGTCAACGGCGAGCCGGGCGCGATCTTCCGCGACCGGGACGGCAGGGTGCTCCACACCCTGGCGCTCGACGTACTCGACGGGCGGATCCAGACGATCCGCTCGGTGATCAATCCCGACAAGCTCGGGCACGTGGGCCCGGTGGCGGACGCCTGGGCGATCGACCGCGAGGTGAGACGGGCACACCGGCCCACGAGATGACCGCGCCGGCCGGCCACGCCGATGGTTCGAATCGCTTCCGCAGCCTGTGCTCGCCGCTCGCCGGGCACCGGTCTACTACTCTGTGATACTGTATAGTGGTACTCGGTACCACCAAGTACCGGGAGACCGAAGAGGACCCGCGATGGACGACCTGACGGAGATGCTGAAGGGCACGCTTGAGGGCTGCGTGCTTGAAATCATCGGCAACGAGGAGACCTACGGGTACGCCATCACGCGCCGACTGAACGAACTCGGCTTCGCCGACGTCGTCGAGGGGACGGTTTACACCATCCTGCTGCGCCTGGAGAAGAACAGGCTCGTCCAGGTGACGAAACGACCGTCCGGGCTGGGCCCGCCACGCAAGTTCTACGCGCTCAACGACGCGGGGCGCGAAGAACTCGCGACGTTCTGGGCGAAATGGGAGTACGTCACCTCACGGATCGACAAGCTCAAGGAGGGCGGGAGATGAACTTCTGGGAGACCATCACCGGCAGCGATCTCACCAGGGAATGGAAGGCGCTCGAAGCTCGGGCCGAGGCGTTGCCCGCCGGTCACCGGGCGGCGTGGGGAGAGATCAAGGGTCACCTTTCTCCCTACTCGGACTTCACCGGTCGAAACCTGATGCCGATTCTCGACGGTGTTCTGGGACTGCTCGAAGAGACGGCGGCCGACGGGCAGAGCGTTCACGAGGTGCTGGGTGACGACATCGGGGGCTTCTGCGCGGCGCTGGCCGGCGGAGAAGGCGGTCGGAGCCATCGCGACCGGTGGCGCGAGCAGCTGAACAGGAACGTCGCAAGGAAATTGGACCGGCTGGGAGGCTGACGTGGGCATCCAGGACATCATCGAGGGCAAGAGGCAGTGGCGGGCGCACGTGGCGCGGGTCAAGGCGCTCCCGCCGGACTACCAGATCGTCTACAAGGAGATTCAGAGGTACCTCTTCAAGGTCGGCCCGGTCGACCTGCCTGACGGGTCCCTGCTCTCAGGGATCATCGATTTCTTCGAGGAGGGCGTCGCGGCCGGCAAGGGAGTCCTGGAACTCATCGGCAACGACGTCGCCGCCTTCTGCGACGACCTGATCAAGGACTCGCGCACCTACGCGGACATCTACCAGGAGTCCATCAGCGGGGAACCCGGCATGGCCGGGAAGTGACAACCGTCGACCCAACGCGACGCCACACCGGCCGAAGCAGCCCGCCGCCGCTGGACGCGGCCCCTTCGGGCCCTCGACCGTCCATGCCCGAAGGGGGCGGGGGCCTTCGTCCGATGGCCCCCGCCCCCGTCACCGGTGATCGGTGGTGGAACTCGGCCCACTACCCGGCGTAGGTCTCGAACTCGGCGACCCTCGGCGTGCCGGTCGAGCCGGCGATCCTGAAGGTGATCTTGCTCAGCGAGGTCGGGGTGAAGGTGATGGCGCCCGCCCCGCTGCCGGACTTCAGCACGGCGCCGTTACCTGCGTTGACGAGCTGCCAGGAGCCGATGACGCCCGCGGAGCCTGACGCCTCACGGATGACGACCCTGGAGACCGTCCTGGCGGAGCTCCACTTGATCGAGATGTCACCGGTCGAGCCGGCCGGCGACCAGTAGGTGCTCAGGTTGCCGTCGCGCACATTGCCGTAGCTCGTCCCGTCGGCCTTGCTGGAGCCGTCGGAACCGGCCCCGATGCTGAGGTTGGGCCCGCCGGGTGAAGGGGTGATCGTCGGCGTGGGGGTGGGCGTGGGGGTCGGCGTCACCGTGGGCGTCACCGTCGGGGTCGGCGTCGGCGTCTGCGGTGAGCAGCTGCCGTTCGACACCCGCATCCCCTTGTTGGCGCCCGCCGTCTGGCGGACGATGTCCGGCACGCAGCTCGCCCCGTCGAGGCTGTAGGAGTACGGGACGCTGACGGTGGTGTTGGACTGCGGGTTGGGGCCGGCGGGGGCGTTGTCGCTGCCGGGGGCGGACCAGGTCACGTTGTCGAAGATGTTGCCGGCGACCTGCCAGTAGCCGGCCTCGCTGGTGTAGAAGGTGCCCAGGACGTCCTTGGAGTCCTTGAAGTAGTTGTTCTCCACCTTGGCGCGGGCCCCGGCCCGGGAGTTGATGCCCGACTCGTGGAGGTTTGTGTAGGAGTTGTTGTAGATGTGGGCTATGCCGCCACGCAGCAGGGGCGTACGGGAGTCGATGTTCTCGTACAGGTTGTGGTGGAAGGTGATGAAGCCGTTCGAGCGGTCGCTCTCACTGGACCCGATGAGCCCGCCGCGGCCGGAGTTGCGCAGGGTGCTGTAGGACAGGGTCACGTACTGGACGTTGTCCTTCATGTCGAAGAGGCCGTCGAACCCCTCCGACTCGCCGCCCGAGGCCTCCAGGGTGACGTGGTCGACCCAGACGTTGCGAACGGTGCTCTCCATGCCGATGGCGTCGCCGCCGTTGGAGGTGGGCGAGCCCGACTTCTTGACGTTCCTGACGGTCACGTTCTGGATGATGATGTTGCTGGAGTCGCGGATGTGGATGCCCAGCTGGTCGAAGACGGCGCCGTTGCCGACCCCGATGATCGTGACGTTGCTGATCTGCTTGAGTTCGATCACACCGGCGGCGGTGTTGCAGCTCTCGCCCGACACCTTGGCGGTGTTGCCGTGGTTGATGGTCCCCTCGACCTCGATGGTGATCGGGGTGCCGGCGCTGGCCCGGCCGCACAGCGCCGCGTGGATCGCGGTCCCCGTGGTGGCCCGCACCGTCTGCCCGCCCGCGCCGCCGGTGGTCCCGCCGTTGGCGGTCGCGTAACCGGTGGCGCTGCCGACCGCCGCCGACGCCTGGATCGCCGGCACGGCCACACCGACCGCGGCCGCGGTGACCGCCGCGGCCAGGGCCGCCTGGAGTCGCAACGCGACTGCTCGTCTCATCCTTGTCTCACTTTCGTCGTCGGATACCGAATGCGTTCTTCTTCGTGCGATCGATGCCGGAGGCCTGCTGCCGCGCGGGGCCCGCGCATCGGGCTTGTTCCGGGATCACGCCGGCACCCGGGGACCGGTACCGGCGGCCACCGGCGGGGGGCAGAGGCCGGCACCGGTGCCGCCTCTCCTGAACCGGGTAGAGGGCACACGAATCCACATAGATCGGTACGGAAAGCGCTTTCCGGTCATTTGAACCATAGCGTCGGCCGTCAAAAGGCGTCAATGGAGAGAGTGAAAGCTGCAACAAACCTGCACACGCACATGTGAGCCCGGTACGGCGTTCCGCTTCCGCATGCCGGCCGGGCGACGAGGCGTCACAGTCGCGGCGCCAATCGCCGCCGGCGCCTCCGGCCCGGCCGGCCTCCTCAGCCCTGCCCGCCGTCCTACCGGGTGAGGGTGTCGAAGCGAGCCCGGTTCTCGCGGATCTCCAGGTGGTGGTCCACGGCCCACGCGGCCAGGGCGAGCACGGTGTCCAGCAGGGTGGCTCCCAAAGGGGTGAGAGCGTATTCGACCCGCGGCGGGACCTCCGGATAGGACGTGCGCTCGACGAGGCCGTCACGCCGCAGGTGGCGGAGCGTGAGGGTGAGCATCCGCTGGGAGATGCCGGGAACGGAGCGGTAGAGGTCGGTGTAACGCCGCGGGCCGTCCTGGAGGGTCGCGATGACAAGCGTGCTCCACTTGTCGCCGGCGCGCTCGAGGACCTCCCGGATGAAGTCGGTGTCGTCGGGCCACAGAGCACAGGGGCCCGCGGCCGGACGGGCAAGGCGGGCATCGCTCATTTCACACCTTCACGTTCGGTACGAACACCTGTGTGCCTTTTGTAGGGGTTCCGATTCTAACGCATCATGTCGCTACCGCACTGATGAGAGGAATTGGAGGTCACAGCCCCTCAAGGCTTCCGGAGGACGTCCTGGGCCACCTGCTCGACCTCGGCCCGCGGGTCCTGCCCCAGAATCCCCCCCGACGACGAACGACCTCATCCCGCCGCACGAGAAATCCGTGATCGCGCGGGCGGCCCACCACGAGGCCCGCCGGATCGCCCGGCCGCCTCACCATTCACTTCGAGGAGTACCTCATGTCCAGGACAATCGCGATCTTCGGTGCGGGCAGCGGCCTCGGAACGGCCGTCGCCCGCCGCTTCGGCCGCGAGGGCTACGCCGTGGCGCTCGTGGCCCGCCGCAGGCAACCTCTCGACGCGCTGGTCTCCGCGCTCGCCGAAGAAAGCATCGACGCCGCACCGTTCACGGCCGACCTGTCGGACCCGGCCGCCGTCCCCGCGCTGATCGACGCGATCATGGGAAGGTTCGGGCGGATAGACGTGGTCGAGTACGCGCCCATCGGGGCGAGCGCGCCGTTCGTCCCCGCCGCCGAGTTGACCGCCGACGCCCTGCGCGCCATCGTCGACCTCTATCTGTACACACCCGTCGAGATCGCCCACGCGGTCCTGCCACAGATGATCGAGCGCGGGGACGGCGGCATTCTGCTCGGCCAGGGGTTGTCCGCCGTGCTCGCCGCCCCCGGCATGAGCGGGGTCGGCCCGGTCATGGCCGCGGCCCGCAACTGGATCCACTCGCTCAACGCCGAACTCGCCGGCAAGGGCGTCTACGCGGGCACCGTCACGGTGGCCGCCTGGGTGGAGGGCAGCCTCGGACACCGGCTCGCCTCGCAGGCCGACCCGGCACTGGGCGGCAATCCCACCGTCGACCCCGCCGAACTGGCCGAGCAGTACTGGGACCTGCTCACCAAGCGCGACCGGGCCGAGCAGATCTTCCCGCCCGTCGGCCTGCCCTGACACCCCTTCGCCGGGCCGAGGAACGCGAGGGCGGGGAGCCGGAGGTCTCCTCTTTCCCAGGTCGAACGATTCGCACTCCCCGGGAAGTCCTGAACAATGGACATGATGCCGGAATCGATCCGCGGATCCCCTGCCATATCCGGTCTCACGGTTGAAAAGGCTCCGGCACGCCGTCCCGAAGTTCGAACCTGACGTAAATCTTGGTTTCGTTCGAGGAAGAAATGACGGCGTTCGGACTGTTCGGCCCGCGAACCTCCTTGAAAAGGATTTCATTCCGGAAATGAGAGCCCCGGGCCGCTCCCTCTCGACTTCGGCTGTTCGGCGGCGGCATCACGGCGGGATGAGGCCCTCCGGCCAGGGCGCCGGAACCTGGCCGACCACCGCTTTACCGCGATCCGGCTCTCGGGTCAACCCATCCCATACGCATTTCTCGCGACCCGGGAAATCAGGTTGACGGAGCCTCAACAAAGCCGCCGCGTTCCGATTACCGGCGAGCCGATAACGCTTTTATACCTGATGATAAATCCCCGGCCCGTCGGCCCGAATTTTACGCGCAACAAAAAGTGTCAGAGATATTGAAAGTCTGGTCGCGGCGGCACACACTCGGCGTTACGAAGATCCACCCCTCAGATTTTGGAGCCACGATGGACCGAGCCGTAACCCGAATTCACGGGCGTAGAAAAACGATGCTCCGGCGCCTCACATCCGCCGTCGTCGCCATGCTCGCCGTCGCATTCCTCTGCGTGCCGCCCGCCAGCGCCCTCGCGCTGCCGACACCGAAGGATCTGACCGCCTTCCTCGACCTCGAATGCTTCAAGACCAGCCCGTACCAGCCGCCCGCCACCACGCTCAAACTGCGGCACATCAACCCCGTGCTCAGCACCCTGCCGATCGAGACCGTAACCCTCGGCGAGCGTCAGCAGCTGTGCGTCCCGGTCGCCAAGAACAACCAGATACCGCCGTCACCCGCGCTCGACTTCATCAGGTACATCGACCTGGCCTGCTACAAGATCTCCGGCACCACCGTGAACGCGGGCCTCGTGCTCAGCCACCTCAACCCGCTGTTCCAGAGCCTGCCACGTACGCAGATCTCCCTGAACACCCCGCAGCAGCTGTGCGTGCCGGTCATCAAGAACAACGCGGTCCCGCCCGCGGAGGTGCTGTCGCTCGTCCGCCACATCGACCTCAAGTGCTACGGCATCACCCCCAACAACCCGCTGAACCAGCAGTTGTCCCTGCGCCAGCTCAACCCCGTCCTGAGCCCGATCATCCCCACGCACGGCGCGCAGGTCCTCACCGCCCGCCAGCTGTGCGTCCCGGTGCAGAAGGCCGGCGACATCATCCCGGACGAGGTGCTCAAAATCGTCCGGTGGATCGACCTGGAGAAGTTCGACCTGGTCACCCCGGCCCTGCCCACGGTCTCGCTCACCCTGCGGCACATCAACCCCGTCCTCGCCGGTCTCCCGGCCGAGCGGGCCGTCCTCAGCGGCGCCAGCCAGCTGGCCCTGCCAGTCGCCAAGAACGGCAACTTCCCGCCGGGCTGATTCCCTGACACGGAGCCCCTCCATCGGTGCCGATGGAGGGGCTCCCCCATTGCCCTGCCCCCGATAAGGCGGGACACGCGGGGCTGTTCATCGATCACCCGGAGCTTCGGCGAACGTGGCACCGATCTCCATCATCCGCTCGACCGCGTAGGCGGGGTCGATCAACGCCTCGGGAGTGTGAAGGCCCGGCGCCACGGCTTCGCCGCGCAGGCCGAGCAGTCGTTCGACACCGAGGGCGACGGCGAGCGCGGTCAGGTCGCGCTGCCCCTCCGGGTGGCGAAGGTGGCGTCTCCTCCTGAGCGGTGCGCCCCTGCGATCCTCTCCTTCGAGATCGATCCCGACCACGCTGGAGGCGGGCTCGCCTCGGCGCCTGTTCTCGGCGGACTCACCGGCCGCGAACGCGAAGCGGACGTTCGGTGCGCCCGTCGCGATGGCGAGACTCGGAACGTCGAGGGTGGCCATGATCTGGCCGGGCAGGACGGCGCCGTCGGCTCCGGTGACCTCCACCCGCGCTTCGGGACCGTCGACCCAGCTGAAGACGCCGTCGCGGCGGACAAGCCCCGCCGAGGTGGAGGCTGTCAGGCGTTCCATGTCCGCCGCAGCCGCGGGCCCGCCGATGTCCGGCTCGTCCAGTACGGCGCCGGCCCGGATGGTGTCGATCCGGCCGAACTCCCTGGCGAGGTGCAGTGTCGCGAGGACGACGAGACCGGCGTACCAGTGGCTGGCCAGCAGGATCGGGGCGGCGCCGGCCCGCTGCCCGCCCGCGACGACCTCGGGGGCGATGTCCGTCAGGCCGCTGGAGAGGCTGAGGTACGGCAGGCCGCGGTCCTGGGCGTAGCGCAGTCCGTTCAGATGGCTGTCCCACAGTGCCGCGACGACCGCCGAGTGTTCATGGCCTGCGGGGAGGCCGAGGTCGTCGCGGCGCAGATCGATGGTCACCGCTGTCGCGTCGCCGAGTTCGTCGGCGACACGCCGCGCGCGCTCCAGATCGCGGCCCGCGATCGTGAGCGGCAGCGTCGGATACCACCGGCGCAGGATGGCCGCGGTCCCCGCGCCCGCCTGACCGGAACCACCCATGATCAGTACCGATTTCGAGTGCTCCATCGCGTTCTCCTCTCGCGTTCCCATTAACTTACATTTTGTAACCTACACTTTGTAGCCTAGGCTGGGCGGCAACGCAAGGGAGCGCAATGGCCACGGCATCGACGCGCCTGTCCAGACAGGCCAGGCGGGAGCAGTTGCTCGACACCGCCCTGAGGATCGTGCGCGCCCAGGGCGCCGACGGCCTCACCCTGCTCACCCTCGCGGAGGCCGCCGGAGTGAGCAGGCCGATCGTCTACGACCACTTCGGCACCCGCCCCGGCCTGCTGCTCGCGCTCTACCAGCGACTCGACGAACGACACCGGACCGCGTCGGCACAGGCGTTGCGGGAGGCCGAGCCCATCCTCGGCGAGACAGCCCGCGTCCTGAGCACCGCGTACTTCGCGTGCTCCACCGACATGCCGGAGTGGAACGCCGTTTCCGCCGCACTGAAGGGAAATCCGGAAATGGAAGTGATCGAGCGCGAGATGTTCGACAGCTTCACGGACCTGATGGCCGCGGCACTGCTGCCGTACTCCGACCTCACGCCGGAAGCCCTTCGGCTGCGCTGTGTCGGCGCGCTGGGCGCGGCCGAGGCGATCGCCGCGGAGCTGAACCGGGGGCGGGCAACCGTCGCCGACGCGGTCGCCGCGCTCACCGACCTGATCGTCGGCGGCATCGACACCGGGACCGGCCGATCGGCGATCGACGGCTCACGGCCGTGATCCACGGCTCGGGCAGCCGAGGGCTCCATCAGCCCGCCCGACGGCGTGCACGGAACCGGAGGACCCCCTCCCCTCCTACGGCCATGCCGCCAGTTGGAACCATACCGACTTGCCGTAGGGGTTGAGGGTCCAGCCCCAGTTGTGGGAGAGGTCCTGGACGATGGCGAGACCGCGGCCGGAGATCTCCAGGTCGCCTACCCGCCTCAGGCGCGGGATCGCGATGCAGGCGTCGTGGACGTCCACGGTCAGCAACTCCCTCTCCCTGCCGACCGTGACGCGGACGGGGCTCGCGGCGGGAACGTCCGGCGATCCGTACGCCAGCGCGTTGGTGACGAGTTCCGAGGCCAGGAGTTCGGCGATTTCCGGGATGTCCCCCGCCGCCTTCCAGTCGGTGGCGACGTCGCGCACGAACCGGCGGGCGGACGCGACACTTCTCGGTTCGCGCGGTATCCACTTCTCCCCCAGCGGGGAAAGGCCGGGATTCATCGTGTAGCGATATTCGGTCAGCGCCGCGCTCGCCTTGAGTGCCTCTTCCATGTTTTCTCTCTCCGCCTCGGATTTCGTATGTTCAGCGTGCCCAGACGCCACCACTCTTGGTAGTCGAATGGTTACGAAACCTACGGGCTGGAGTTCACCGGCCTTTTGTTGAACTCCGACAAGGAGGGCATCATCTCCAATCTCTATACGCCTCAGGCGATCTGGGGCAGGGAGCTGCGCCACTACCGGAAGGCGGCGGGCCTCACCCAGGGCCAGCTGGCCGAGCGGATCCACTTCAGCGAGTCCCTGATCAGCGGGGTGGAGACGGGACAACTCCCGGCCAGCCCGGAGTTCGCCGAGACCTGCGACGAGGCCCTTGAAACCGGTGGCGCGCTGTCCCGGCTGCTCGACTGGAGGAAAGGGCGGTCCTTCCCTCCCTGGTTCGGGAAGTGGCATGACAAGGAGCAGGTCGCGGCCACTCTCAGGACCTATCAACCTCTGGTGGTTCCCGGTCTGCTTCAGACCGAGGCATATGCCCGCGTGGTGCTACGTGGAGACGAGGCGGCGGTGGAGGCCCGCCTGCACCGCCAGGCCATCCTCTTCCGCGAGAATCCTTCACCACCGACCTACCGATGCGTGGTCGACGAGGGAGTTCTCCATCGCCCGATCGGTAGCCACAAGATAATGAAAGAGCAGTTAGAGCACCTGATTTCGGTGGTCAATCCACGCCTGAGCGTTCAGGTGATACCCCACGGGATGCATTCCGGCCTGATGGGCGGGTTCGTAATCGCGACGCTGGACGGAGGAGGCGACGTACTGTATGCGGAGACGGCTGTGCGCGGTCTCACCACGAGCGATCAGGAAGACGTTACGGCGGCCGTGGAGCGTTTTGAGGCCATCCGGACCGAAGCGCTGCCGCTAAGCATGTCCATCGAGCTCATCCAAAGGGCGGTAGAGGAAAAGTGGACCTGAACAACGTCACGTGGATCAAATCAAGCTTCTCCGGAGACAACGGCGGCGACTGCGTCGAGGTCGCGAAGCTCGGAGACACCACCGGCCACCCCGACCTGGTCGCCGTGCGCGACTCCAAGGACCCCGAAGGCCCGAAGCTCCTCTTCAGCCCCGCCGGGTGGGGCACGTTCCTCGGCGGCGTGAAGACCGGCAGGTTCGACATCGGCTGAGATCGCCACTTCCGGCGATCGACAGGCGTTGCCGAACCTCATGTTGCGCGCGGACTTGTTGTCAGCGACGCCGGACGTTATCGACGGGCGGTAACGCTGCGTACGGCGTAGCCCGTATCGGACCTCGGCGCGGCAGCAGGCGACGCGCATCGCGAACCAGTTGTTGCGCAGGTTAGGTTTCCTGCCGTCTTGGCGGGTGAGGGTCGCGACGAGGTGGATGTGGTCGACGGCGTGCCTGATGGCGATCCACCGGCACGCCTGGTCGTCGCCGTACGGCGCGATCCCCGCGGCGCCGACGATATCAACGGCGATGCCGGCTTTCGCCATTGTTCAGTCCATCTTGCCGACCACAGCGGTGTGGTGGCCGAGATGGGCCGTAGCGTCCAGATCCGCGGCCACCGCGGCGAGCTTCGCTCGGATGGCGGAGATCGCGTCCTCTCCCAGCGCCAGCCGCAGCGGAGGCTCCGGCAGGTCGAGCACGGCCAGGACCGCACGGGCGGCCTTGTCCGGGTCTCCGGGCTGGTTGCCGTCAGAGGCCGTCAACGCGACCCGGGTCGGGCCCGCCGTGTCCTCATAACCGGGCATCGGCGCGCTCAGGCGCAGCGCTGATCCGGCGAACCCGGTCCGGAAGGCGCCGGGCTCGACGATGACGACGTTGATCCCCAGCGGCCCGACCTCGGCCGCGAGCGCCTCGCTGGCCTGCTCCAACGCCCCCTTGGCCGCGCAGTAGGCCCCGACACCGGCGAAGGACAGCAGGCCGCCCATGCTGCTGACCTGGATGATCGTCCCGCTGCGCCGCTCGCGCATCTGCGGCAGCACCAGCCGGGTCAGCCGCAGCGGGGCGTGGAACATCACCTCGAACGCGTCACGGACCTCCTCCTCCGTGGTCTCCTCGATCGCGCCGACGATCCCGTAACCGGCGTTGTTGACCAGCACGTCGACGCGGCCGGCGGCCTCGACCGCGTGCCGGCAGGCGACGGCGTCGCGCACATCCAGCTTGACGACCTCCACCTGGTCCGGATGCTCGGCGGCCGTTGTTGCCATGGCCTGTGGCCGGCGGACCGCGGCGACCACCACGTCGCCGGCCGCGAGTGCGGCCCGGGCGAAGGCGGCTCCGAGGCCGCTACTGGCACCGGTGATCAACCACCGGCGGGGGCTCAGGACAGTGCTCATTGTCAATCTCTTCTCGGTTCGCCTCCGGCCGGGTGCCGAGGCGCTGCGATCACGATGCCCCCGCCGCCGCTACCGCGGTATGGCCCGAAAGTGGAAGATTGACTCATGGCAGACGCACTCAAGGGACCGCTTCCCGTTCCCTGCCCGTTGCCGGCCGTCGAACCGATGACGGTGGCCGACTACCGGCGCCTGGTCGGCGTGCTGGAGACGGTCGACCGCGTGACGGACCTGCGCGCGTTCCAGGAACGGCTGGCACGGGCCCTGCAGAGCTGGTTCGGCTACGCCGGGATCGCGGTCCTGTACGGCGGCACCCTGCGCGAGGCCATGGACAGCGGCTGCGGTGTCCATGGCGGTTATTCTTCACGCTTCCTGGCCGAATACGCCGACCGCTGGGCGGCGGCCGACCCGTTCCGCACCGAGCGGGCCCGCCGGACGCTGACGACCGCCGGCGTGGCCACTCTGGACGAGGTGGCGCCGGACCGGGAGTACGCCGAGCGGTTCCTGAGGCCATACGGGATCACCGGCAAGGCCGGCATGGTGATCGACGGCGGACCGGCCGGCGTGCTCTACATCGGCATGGCGCTGCGCAACACCCCGCAGGTGCCCGCCCGCGACCTGGCGGTGCTGCGGGCCCTGCGGCGCCACCTCGCCCCGCTGGCCGTCGAGCAGTTCACCCGGCACCGCGAGCGGACGGCCTCCCGCGCCAACTGGCGGCTGACGCCCCGGGAGTGGGAGGTTGCCCGGCTCGCCGCCCAGGGTCTGACCAACCAGCGGATCGCCGACCGGCTGTTCGTCGGAGTCGACACCATCAAGAAGCACTTCAGCCGGGTCCTGGACAAGACCGGCTGCACCAGCCGGGTCCAGCTCGCCGCGCGCTGGCGGCAGTACGAGCACGGCACGGAGGCGGGGTGATTCTGAACGGCCCGGCCGCCGCCGTCCGGGTGTACTGCGCCCTGTGCAGGTCAACGCCCTAGGATTTGGCAAGACCTACACAGAACGGACGCTCTTGTTGTTTCGCCGGGCACTCATCGAAAGTCCCTGACATTAATTCCGCGCAAGCCACCGATAGTTTCTCCGCGCACAACACCTCACGCCCCACCCCTTGCGAGTACCGGCTCGCCGGGTGATCGAATACTCCGTTCGCAGTTCGGAGCACTGGACGCGGGGGACAGGCAAGATGATCCCGTGAGGCTCGAAAAGCGGCTCGCCGGACGCCTCTCGCGGGCACAGGCGGAAAGAGGTGGGGCTGATGGCCGGGCGGTTGGTCGAGTTGGAAGTGGAGAACTTCCGGAGCCTGCGGAAGGTGTCGCTGCCGTTGGGGCGGGTCAACGTGCTGGTGGGGCCAACGGCGCGGGCAAGACGAACGTGCTGAGGGTGTTCGACTTCCTGGCCGACATCGTCCGGACAGACCTGGGACCCGCGCTTGAGGACCGAGGGGGCCTCGACGAACTGGTGTTCCGGGGGGCGACCTGCGGCCGGACCACATTCAGATCGGGCTGAAGGGGCACTGGTCCGTGCCTGAAACGTCCGAATGCCCTCTTGACATGTATCGCTTGAAGATCAACGGCAGCCCTCCGGCGCGGGAGGAGATCTTTTACCTCAGCCGGGCCGGCGGCTGGCGGAACCGGACCGAAGTGTCCGGGCGGCGGACGAGCCTGACCACGACGCTCTTGGACGTGGGCGTGTTGGAGGTCTCCGCGACCGAGTCCAGCGGCACCAGCACGTTGGTCTCCGGGAAGTAGGCGGCGCAGCAGCCGCGCGCGGTCGGGTAGGCGACCGCGCGGAAGGACTCCGCCGTGCGCTCCCCGTCGGGCCACTCGCTGACCAGGTCCACCATGTCGCCGTCGGCCAGACCTCGCTCGGCCAGGTCGTCGGCGTGCACGAAGACCACCCGGCGGCCGTTGCGGATGCCCCGGTAGCGGTCGTCCATGCCGTAGATCGTGGTGTTGTACTGGTCGTGGCTGCGGACCGTCTGGAGCAGCAGCCGCCCCGGCGGGACCCGCAGCACCTCCAGGGGGTTGACGGTGAAGTTGGCCTTCCCCGTCGCGGTCGGGAAGCGGCGCTCGTCGCGGGGCGCGTTGGGCAGCGTGAAACCGCCCGAGAGGCGGGCGCGCAGGTTGAAGTCCTCGAAGCCGGGGACCACGCGGGAGATGTGGTGGCGGATCACGTCGTAGTCGGCGAACCGCTCCCAGGGCACCTGCGGGTCGGCGCCGAACAGCCCCGTCGCCAGGCGGCGGACGATGTCCACCTCGGAGAGCAGGTCGCCGGAGGCGGGCGGCAGGTTGCCCCGCGAGGCGTGGACCATGCCCATGGAGTCCTCGACCGTGACGAAGCGGCCCGCGCGGTCGCCGGGCGCGACGTCGCGCTCGGTGCGTCCCAGGGTGGGGAGGATGAGCGCCTCCCGCCCGCACACGGCGTGGGAGCGGTTGAGCTTGGTCGAGACCTGCACCGTGAGCCGGGCCCGGCGCATCGCCTCCTCGGTCACCGCCGTGTCGGGGGTCGCGGCCACGAAGTTGCCGCCCATCGCGACGAAGACCTTCGCCCGCTCCGACCGCAGCGCGCGGATCGCCTCCACGGTGTCGAGACCGTGGTCGCGGGGCGGCTCGAAGCCGAACTCGTCGCGCAGGGCGTCGAGGAACCACGCCGGGGGCCTCTCGTTGATGCCCATGGTGCGGTCGCCCTGGACGTTGGAGTGGCCGCGGACCGGGCACACCCCGGCCCCCGGGCGGCCCACGTTGCCGCGCAGCAGCAGGAAGTTGACGACCTCCCTGATGGTGGCGACGGAGTTCTTGTGCTGGGTGAGCCCCATCGCCCAGCACACGATGACCGACTTCGCGCCGAGCACCTCCCGTACGGCGTCCTCGACGGCCGGGCGGTCCAGGCCGGTCGCCTCCTCGACCTCCGCCCAGTCCAGGGAGCGCAGGTCCTCGGCCCACTTGTCGAAGCCGTGGGTGTGGGCCTCGACGAAGTCGCGGTCGACCACGGTGCCGGGGGCGGCGTCCTCGGCTTCGAGCAGGAGCAGCGACATGGCCTGGAAGAGCGCGAGGTCGCCGTTGAGGCGGATCTGCAGGAACCGGTCGGCCAGCGTGGTGCCCTTGCCGACCAGGCCGGAGGCCTTCTGCGGGTTCTTGAAGCGGAGCAGCCCGGCCTCGGGCAGCGGGTTGACCGCGACGATCCGGGCGCCGTCGCGCTTGGCCCGCTCCAGCGCCGACAGCATGCGGGGGTGGTTGGTGCCGGGGTTCTGGCCGACCACGAAGACGAGGTCGGCCCGGTGCAGGTCCTCCAGCGAGACCGTGCCCTTGCCGATGCCGAGCGTCTCGTTGAGCGCCGAGCCGCTGGACTCGTGGCACATGTTGGAGCAGTCGGGCAGGTTGTTGGTGCCGAACCTGCGCACCAGGAGCTGGTACGCGAACGCGGCCTCGTTGGAGGTGCGGCCTGAGGTGTAGAACAGCGCCTCGTCGGGGCTGTCGAGGGCGCGCAGCTCACGGGCGACGATGGCGAACGCGTCGTCCCAGCTCACCGGCACGTAGTGGTCGGAGCCCTCGGGCCGGTGCATCGGTTCGGTGAGGCGTCCCTGCTGGCCGAGCCAGTAGTCGGTGTGCCGGGCCAGGTCGTCCACGGTGTGCCGGGCGAAGAAGTCGCGGGTGACCCTGCGGACGGTGGCCTCCTCGGCCACCGCCTTGGCGCCGTTCTCGCAGAACTCGGCCGGGCTGCGGTGCCCGCCCTCGGGCCAGGCGCAGCCGGGGCAGTCGAAGCCTTCCTTCTGGTTGACCACGGCCAGGGTGCGCAGGGTGCGGCCGACGCCCATCTGGGCGTTCGCGGCCACCAGCGACCGGGTCACCCCCGGGATGCCGGCGGCCCACTCCTTGGGCGGGCCGACCTCGATGCCATCCTCGTTGACGTCGTCGCGCGGGGCCTTCCTGGCCATCCTCGCGCCTCCTTCCGGCCGATCACCCTTGAAAGCGCACCCTACAGGTGCTCAGCCGGGGCCGGTCCCCTGCCTGTCGAGCACCCAGTCGTGGAAGGCCCCGATGTGGTGCTCGCTGGGCACCAGGACCCCCCCTTGAGCGTACGCCCGGGAGTTCATCGCGGGCTGGCACCGCTCGCAGGCCTCGAAGTCCTGCACGTTGACGCGGTGGAAGAGCTCGACGGACGGGTCGAGGTCCCTGCCCGAGTCCACGACGTCGCCGAGGAAGAGCCAGTCGCACTCCACGATCGTCCGGTCGGCCGCCAGCGGGAACATCCGGTGCAGGATCACGTGGTCGGGCACGAGGTTGACGAAGACCTGCGGCTTGATGGTGATCGCGTAGTAGCGGCGGTCCTGGTCCTCGCCCACCCCGGGGATGCGGTCCACCCCCTCGGAGCCGTCGACGGTGAACCCCCGGATCTCCTCGCCGAACTCCGCGCCGTGCCCGACGAAGGACTGCGCCGCGTACCCGTCGGCGAACTCCGGCAGCACCTCGGTGAGCTCGGGGTGGATGGTGGCGCAGTGGTAGCACTCCATGAAGTTCTCGACGATGAGCTTCCAGTTCGCCTTCACGTCGTAGACGATCCTGCGGCCCACCCGGAGGTTGGCGATGTCGTAGTTCTCGATGGACCGCTCGTCGCCCAGCCGGTGCGTCGCCTCGGCGACCACGTCCGCCTCGAACGACGGCGGCTCGTCGGCGAGGCACACCCACACGTACCCGATCCACTCGCGCACGTGCACGTTGATCAGCCCGTACTCCACCCGGTCGATGTCGGGCATCTTGGTGAGGTTCGGCGCGGCGATCAGCTTGCCCTCGAGGTCGTAGGTCCACGCGTGGTACGGGCACTGGAAGGACCGCTTGACCTCGCCGGACTCCTCGGTGCGGATCCGGGCGCCCCGGTGGCGGCACACGTTGAGGAAGGCCCGGATCGAGTTGTCCCTGGCCCGGGTGACGAGGACGCTCTCGCGGCCCACCTGGACGGTCCTGAAGGCTCCCGGCCTGCCGAGATCGGACGCGCGGGCGACGCAGAACCACATCGTCTCGAAGACGCGGACCTGCTCCAGGGCGAAGATGTTCTCGTCGGTGTAGTAGCCGCCTGGCAGGGTGGCGATCACGCTGGGGGGCAGGCTTCTCGCGGTCACGGTCGGCTCCTCTTCACACGGGGCTCACGTTCTCACGCGGCGTTCGCGGCTTTACGCGGTGCTCGCGCCCTACGCGGTGCTCGCGCGGACGCCGGGCGGCAGGTTCGGGGGCTCCTCTGAGGGGAGGACGTAGACGGTGCCGTCCTCGACCACCACCCGGTGGGTGCGCAGCGGCAGCTTGGCGGGAGGAGAGCTCGGCCGTCCCGTCCGCAGGTCGAAGCTCGACGAGTGCAGCGGGCACTCGATCTCGCAGCCCTCCAGCCACCCGTCGGAAAGGGAGGCGTCCTGGTGGGTGCAGGTGTCGTCCACGGCGTAGATCTCGCCGTCCTCGGTGTGGAAGACGGCGATGGGCGGGTCGACGTCGAGCCGGTGGGCCTCACCTGGCGGTAGGGCCGCGAGGGGACAGGCAGGGATCATCGCAACAAACCCCAGTTTCGGAAGGCGGAACACACAGCGCTATACGCAACAGCGTGACCCCAGGAAATCCCGATGTCAAGGGTCGTCACCGGGGTCTCCCCCATGGTCACGCAGGGTTTCGCGGACGGGACCGGGAGGACCCGCCGACCCGCCGCCCGGGATTCGGGCGCCGCCATCGACGGCGGCGGTTCACGCGTAGGCGTCGGCGCCGAGTTTGATCGCGACGAGCAGCCCGCAGGCGGCGGCGCCGAACCGGAGCGCGCGGCCGGGCAGGCGGCGGGCGATCGGCGGCCCGAGCAGGCCGCCGAGGAAGAATCCCAGCGCGAGCGGCGCCACCGCCGACCACTGCACCGGGCCGAAGAGGGCGAAGGCGACCGTGGACGCCGCGTTCGCCAGCGAGGACACGACGGACTTGATCGCGTTGACCCTGACCGGCGCCTGGTCGAGCACGGCGGAGAGCACCGCGAACATCAGGATCCCGCCCGCGGCCCCGAAGTAGCCGATGTAGACGGCGACGCCGAACAGCGCGGCGCGCGCCGCCCACCCGTCCTCGCCGCCGAACCCTCCCCCGACCCTGGGCGGGCGGATCAGCAGCAGCGCGGCGATGGCGATCAGCCACGGCGCTATCGCCTCGAACGTGTCGGAAGGGGTCATCAGCAGCAGCGCCGACCCCACCGCCCCTCCGATCAGGGTCATCACGCCGAGCCGCATGACCCTGCCGCCCTGCCCGGCGAGCTCGGGCCGCGACCCGAGCACCGCGCCCACCCCGTGGAACGTCAGCGCCACCGTGTTCGTGACGTTCGCGGCCAGCGGGGGCAGGCCGAACGCGAGCAGCGCCGGGTAGGAGACGACCGACGCCAGGCTCACCACCGTGCCGACCACCCCGGCCAGCGTCCCGGCCCCCAACAGTCCCAGCATCTCGGCCACGTCCACGGGGCCATAGCCAATCACACGCTCCCGCACGGCGTGCCCCGGCCCCCGGCCCATCCCTTCGTCGGCCGGTCGAGGCTGCATCGCCTTTCAGGGTGATCGTTCGATCTCGCGAGGTGCCGGACGCCGGTCGGCGCACCGGTACGGGGTCACGGCTCCGGCCCGGGACCGGAGCGGGCTCCCGACCGGCCGGGCACGCCTCGGCCCTCCAGGTGGGGTCCGCCGCCTGAGTCCTCCGGCAGCGTGATCGGGTGGCCCACGGGCTCCGGGAGGTACGGGGGCCGCGCCGCCGCGGCGGGGTCCGCGGGGAGCCGGACGGTGAACACCGCCCCGGCTCCCGGGCGCCCGTCCGCGGTGACGGTCCCGCCGTGGCCGTCCACCACCTCGCGGACGAGGGCGAGACCGAGGCCCAGGCCCCCGCTGCGGGAACCGCCGACGAACCGGGTGAAGAGGCGTTCGGCGTCGCGGGGGTCGAGGCCCACGCCGTCGTCGCGGACGTCGAGCCTGACCGTCTCCGGGCCGCCGGAGAGGATCACCCAGATGTGGCCGCCCGCACGGGTGTGGGTGAGCGCGTTATCGAGGAGCGCGGAGATCACCCTGCGCAGCGCGGACTGTGCCCCGCGCACGACGTGGCCGCCCGGCCCCTGGCGCCGTACCTCGATCGTCACGCCGTGCACCTCGGCGCGGGCCGCCTCGGCCAGGACGAGTTCCTCGGCCAGCGCGGCGAGGTCGACCGGGGCGAACGGCCGGCGCAGCTGGCCGAACTGGGCCGTCAGCAGCAGGTCCTCGACCACGTCGCCCAGCTGCCGGGTGCCGTTCACCAGCCGGTCGACCTCGGCCGCGGCGAGAAGCGGGTCGTTCCCCCGCCGCAGCCCGCGGGCGACGATCTGGGCGCGGATGTGCAGGCGGGTCAGCGGGGTGCGCAGCTCGTGGCTGACGTCCGCGGCGAACCGGCGCTGGCGGGCCAGGGCCTCGCCCAGGGGCGCGATCGCCCTCCGGGCGACGATCTGGCCGATCATCAGCGCGGCCAGCAGGCCGGTGAGCTCCGCGGCGGCGAGGGTGCGCAGCAGCCGGTGCCGCTCCGCGGCCTGGTAGCGCAGGTCCATCGCCGCCTGGACCGCCACGCCACCGCGCCGCCGGGTGTGGACGAGATAGGACTGCCCGGCGATCTCGATCTGGCCGACCCGGGGCTCGCGTCCGGCGGCGGCCTGATGCAGCGCGGCGCGCACCGGCAGCACCGCCGGCGCGCCGGGAGACCTCAGCACGGTGTCACCGTGCAGTTCGAACAGCCAGACGCAGGGCGGGGGCCGCGAGAGGTACGCGTGCTGGGCCGCGACGGCCAGGTCGCGCCGCGCTGAGGTGTCCTGGTCGCTGGTGATGACGCAGTACACCATCATCCCGCCGAGCGCGAGCATCACGGAGATCGCGCCCGCCACCTGCATGGTGACCCGGCGGCGGGCCCGGAGCAGCAGGTACCGCTCCGGCTCGTGGGGCGGACGCCTCCTCACAATCCGCCCAGGCGGTATCCCACACCCCGCACGGTGCGTACGACGTCCGCCCCCAGCTTGTTGCGCAGGTAGTAGACGTAGGTGTCCACGATCGACTCCGTCCGGGCGCCGTCGAAGACGCGCTGGCGCAGCGAGGCGCGCGTGTGCACCTGCCGCGGACGGGTCGCCAGCGCGCTCAGCAGCCGGCATTCCTGCCCCGAGAGCGTCACCTGCTCGCCGGTCGGCAGCCCCACGATGTGGGAATCGGAGTCCAGCCAGCCCGCGCCGAGCGGCAGCAGCCTGGCGTGGTCGAGGTTCCTGCGGTGCAGCGCCCGCACCCTGGCCAGCAGCTCGTCGATCTCGAACGGCTTGACCAGGTAGTCCTCGGCGCCCGCGTCGAGCCCGGCGACCCGGTCGGCGACCGTGCCGAAGGCGGTCAGCACGAGCACCGGCACGGTGACGGCCCGGCGGCGCAGCCGTGTCAGCAGCTCGATGCCGTCGACCGCCGGGAGACCCCGGTCGACGATCATCACGTCGTACGGGCGGCTCAGGCCCAGGTGAAGGCCGCGCTGTCCCTCCGGGGCCAGATCGACCATGTACCCCTGCTCGATGAACAACCCGACCAGCATGTGCCCGAGCTCGGGGTCGTCCTCGACGAGGAGCAGCCGGCGAGCGAGCGTGCCGGATGTCCCCGATGTCACAGCCACGAAAACAACCGTGGCATTCCTCCCGCCGAATTACCAGGGTTCCCAGAATAATTGAAAGTTACACAGCAATGCTCGCACCGTGTTCGGCTGATCACAAGACGATATCCGCACTGCATTCAGGGCGTTCAACGGATTCGAGCGGTCACGAGGAATGGGATTTCTCGGTCTGTTCCTCCAGAGAGCGGGTATCCGGGCCGGCGGGCTCGGATCCGTGGGCACGTTCGTGACGCTCCGGCAGCGCCAGTTTGTACAGCGGCAGGGCTCCCGCGGTGGTGATGATGGCCACGAGCACGAGAATGGCGAAGAGCTCCTGCGTGATCATGCCCTGCGCCAGGCCGATGTTGATGAAGATGAGGATCATCAGTCCCCGCGCGTTCATGAGCGCCCCCACCGCGTAGGACTCGCGCCAGCCGAATCCCAGGGCCCTCATCGACAGCGAGCAGCCGAAGTACTTCCCGCAGAAACCCGCGGCCAGGATCGCGGCGAACGCCAGGAGCATGGGACCGCCGGTGATGCCGTCGAGATGGGTGTTCAGCCCGGAGAAGGTGAAGAAGACCGGCAGCAGCAGCGTCGAGACGACGTCCATCATGCGGCCGTGCAGCGCCCGGCGGAACGCCGCGTCGCGGGGCATCGCCAGCCCGGCGAGGAAGCCGCCGAAGACCGCGTAGACCCCGATCCAGTCGGTGAGCCAGCCCGCCGTGAGCGGGATGAGGACGACGGCGTACATGGCGCCGGGGCCGATCCGGCCGGTCCGCGCGACGCCCTCGCCCAGGGGCCGCAGCAGCGGCGCGACCACCTTCAGCATCACCACCGCGAACAACGCCGTCAGGACGATGGTGCGCACCGCGTCGCCGGGACCCGAGTCGAGGTGCATCGCCGACAGCACGGCGAGGATGCACCAGGCGAGGGCGTCGTCGATGGCGGCCGCCACCAGGGTCAGCTTCCCGAGAGGGGAGTTCTCCAGCCCCCGCTCGTACAGGATCCTGGCCAGCATGGGGAACGCGGTCAGCGACAGCGCTCCCCCGACGAACAGGGCGAACTCCCACCGGCTGACGTCGGGGCGCGAGAGCATTTCCCACAGGAGCAGACCGACGCAGGAGCCGAGGAGCAGGGAGGGGACGATACCGGAGAACGCCAGCGTCGCCGCCCTGCGGCCCTGGCCGGGCGGCGACGCGCCGTGGTCCAGCCCGGCACCGACCAGGAACATGTACAGCGTCAGCCCGATGGTGCTCAGCACGTACAGGACCGGCCTGACCTCGGCGGGGAACACGGCCGCCTGGGCCTCGGGGAACAACTGGCCGAACAGCGTCGGGCCGAGGAGGACGCCGGCGACCATCTCGCCGAGGACCCGCGGTTGCATCATCATGAGCGCCAGCCGGCCGCATATCGCCGCGGCCAGCAGGATGACGACCAGGGCGGGCAGGACTTTGAGGATCAGTTCGAGGTTCGGGTCACCGGCGGTTACCTGCGCCAGGGTGGGCATACCGTTTCTCCGCTCGTGGTCCGGACGATCATCTGCTCTCCGCGGCGGCCGAATGGTCGGCCTCCGCGAAGTGGCGCTCACACAGCCGCTGCCTGCGCGCGTCCCAGACCATGTAGGTGCCGAGGACGAGCTGCACGAGGCTGCGCCAGACGTCCTCCCAGCGGTCGCGGAACCGGATGAACCGCAGCACCGCCCGGTGGGCCGCCCCCTTGGGGACACCCCGCGGAACGAGCAGGCACGGTCCCCGGTTGGGCATCGACCGGGTGTGGGAGGCGGAGGAGTCGAGGGTGTACGCGCGCAGGACCTCCCGCGCCGCGACCCGCATGGTGATCGGCGCCAGCCGCCAGGCGGGGCAGGGGCGGTTGGCGGCGACGCCGAACGGGATGTGGTTGAGCTCCCGGACCGCGGGCCTGCCCGGGTGGGGACGGCCGGAGGCGGGGCAGCCGGGGGCCGGGCGGCCCGAGGCGGGACCGTCCCGGTCTGAGCGGTCCGGCTGGTCGCCCCGGCGGCCGGAGCGGTCCGGCTCCGGACGGGCCCGGCCCGAACGGTCCAGATGCGAGTAGTCCGCGTGCGAGCGGTCCGTGCCGAAACGGCCGGGATCGAAACGGTCGGGGTCGGGGAAGCCCTCGCGGTGGAAGGCGGGGTAGTCGAAGCACAGCACCGAGCCGGCCGGGATCGTCGTGTGCTCGTCGAGGGGGATGTCGCCGGTGGTGACGCGGTGGGCGACACCGAAGAGCGGGTAGAGCCGCAGCGTCTCGGAGATGACGCGGTCGAGGTGGCGCTCGTCACCCCGCTCGTCGCCCGCGAGCACCCCGGCCTGGGCGTCCGGGTGCTGGGCGAGGACCATCAGCAGGTGGGCCATGGCCTCCGACATCTGGACGACCGCGGTGTTGAAGAAGGTCCCCTGCAGGTAGAGGGCCTGCTCCCGGGCCGACAACCCCGCCGGGAGCCGGTCCCGCACCTTGGGCAGCAGGCCGGCGAGGTGCCGGGTCAGCTTGTCGCGCCGGTCCATGTGCCGCAGCCCGCAGCACTTGAGCGCGGTGACGACGTCGTCCGCGTTGCCCACGATCAGGTCGCGCGCCGCCGGCGGGCACGGTTCGCCGAAGACGAGCTCGTAGTAGAACTCCGCCCAGACCGGCATCATCAGGTCGCGCAGCCGGACCAGTCCTCCCGCGTCCCGCAGCGTCCGGGCGACACAGCGGCGGGTGAGCTCCTCGGCCTCCACGCGCGGCACGGACAGGAAGCCGCGCGTGGCGCGGGCGACCGCGTCGTAGCGCTCTCCCGCCTCGAGGTGTTCCTGGTGCAACTCGGCGCCGGGCGACAGCCAGTACCAGAACAGGTCCGACAGCGCGGCCCCCCGGCTCCGGCCGTCGGCCGCCGGGTGGGAGTAGACCTCCCTGAACCTCTCGACGCCGACCAGGTCTCCGGGGACGGTGATCCCCTCCTCCCCGTTGATCCGGGCGAAGACCCGCGTCCGCAACGCCACGATCCTGGCGGGGAGCCATCGGGGCAGGCTCAGCACGGTGGCGGCGGCGACCCCGACCACCACCGCCCTGACCGGCGCGGTCACCGGCATGACCGTCGCACCATGCCCGGATCGAGATCGTGGACCGACGCGCAGCCGCACAGGGTGAGCGCGTGCTCGACCTCCGAGCGGAGCAGGTCGAGGACGCGGGTCACACCGCGCTCGCCGTCCGCGGCCAGCCCCCAGATCACCGGGCGGCCGACCGCGACCGCGCAGGCGCCCAGCGCCATCGCCTTCAGCACGTCGGTGCCGCGCCGGACGCCTCCGTCCATCAGCACCGGGACGGCCCCGCCGACGGCGGCCACGATCTCCGGCAGCAGGTCGACGGCGGCCGGGACCGTGTCGAGCTGGCGGCCTCCGTGGTTGGACACCAGCAACCCCGAGACGCCGTGGCCGAGCGCCAGGCGCGCGTCGGCGGGATGCGCGACGCCCTTGAGGACGATCGGGAGCGCCGTCATCTCCCGGAGCAGGTCGATGTGCTCCCAGGAGATCTCCGGCGACATGACGATCGGCCGTACCCGCCCGCCGTCGCGCAGGTTCTCGCAGGCCATGCCCTCGGGCAGGTCCTGGAGGCCGTGGTGGCGCTCCCGGTCCCGCAGGCCATGGGCCGGTGAGTCCACCGTGACGACCAGCGCCCGGCACCCGGCCGCCTCGGCGCGCCGCACGAGCGTCTCGGTGAAGGCCATGTCCGGCTGGACGTAGAGCTGGAACCACAGGGTGGCCCCGGGCGCCGCCGCGGCCACGTCCCCGACGGCGACGGTGGAGGCCATGCTCACGATCATGATCGTCCCGGCGGTGGCCGCCGCCCGCGCGGTGGCCCGCTCGCCCTCGGGGTCGGCGAGCCGGTGGAACGCGGTCGGCGCCACCAGCACGGGCATGGCCGCCCGGCCGCCGGGCAGGGTGACGTCGGTCCGGGGTCTCCCGGCGCCGCGCAGCACCCGCGGCAGCAGGGAGAGCCTTTCGAACGCGGCCTCGTTGGCCCGTACGGTGACCTCGTCCCCGGCCCCGCCGGCGAAGTAGCCGTAGTACTCCGGGGCGAGGCGCGCGCGGGCCGCGGCCTCGAACTCGCGGAGGGTACGCGGGGCCGCCGGTGCGGCCGGGGCCGCCAGGGCCGCCGGGGCCGCCCATGTCCTCGCGTCCGCCACGTGCGGGGAGCGCTCACCCGCCCCCTGCGGCGTCCTCGCGTCCGCAATGTGCGGGGGGCGCTCACCCGCCATGTGCGGTGTCCTCGCGTCCGTCACGCCGGGACCGAGGCGACCTGGCGGGCGAAGAACGCGCGGAGCGGTTCCACGTGGGTCTCCCGGGAGGTCCATTCGTTCTCCAGGTTCTCGGTGACGTGGTGGACGGCCGGCGGCACGCCGGCCCGGTGGTGGCGCACCACCGGGTGCAGGTAGTGGCCCTCGGCGGCGCGCTCGGCGTCGTTCTGCCGGATCCGGCCCACCCCGATGTCGAACGGATCGACCTGGTCGTGCTCCGGCCCGTACTCCAGCGTGATCGTGAAGTGGCCGCCGTCGCCGATCGGCGGTCCCTCCAGGTCGACCGGCAGCTCCTCCAGATAGCGCGCCCCGCCGTGGCCGTCGAGGACCACGACGTCGCCCAGCAGCCCGAACTGCTGCCACAGCGCCGAGCTGCGGTTGACCCGTTCGAGCACCGCCGCCGCGAGCGCCTCCGGATCGGCCGGGAGCTCGCGGCCGGGCCACCCGGCACCGTGGTACCTGTTCTCCAAAATGCGGTGCAGCGCCCGGGTGCCGTACCGGAAGCCGTGGATGAACCCGCTGGTGCCGCGCTTGAAGTCGCGGGACTGCGTCACGGTCCCGGCGAAGTAGAGATCGGGCACGTTCACCGACTCGTAGGCGGGGGTGAGCGCGGGGAACCTGTCGTTGATCGTCAGCTCCGGGCGGCACTCGTCGGAGAAGATCGAGGCGTCGATCCGGAAGCCGGTGCAGACGATGATCCTGTCGTACGGGATGTCCTTGGTGACCTCGTCGGCGCGGACGAAGCTCACCGTCACCAGGTACGAGCCGTCGGCCTGGCGCTCGATCCGCTTGATGTCGCCGTCCAGCACCGCGTTCTGGGACTTGAGCTGGTAGGTGTCGAGGAAGTTGTTGTTGACCGCGCGCAGGTGCCCGACGAAGTGGGTGCGCCACGCCAGCCGGATGGAGTTCGGCCCGGCGACGTGGATCACCGCGGCCGTCGCGACCAGGCTGTCGGCCGTCTCGAACGCCGAGTTGCCCTTGCCGATGACGAGCACCCGCTGATTCACGTAGTCGGACGGGTCGGTGGAGACGGTGCCGTAGGGTTCGGCCGTCTCGATGCCCGGTATCGACGGGATGTTGGGCCGGCTGACCCCGGTCGCGACGACCAGCCGCCTGGCCTCGTGGGTCCGGCCTCGCTCGTCGGTCACCAGGAAGTGACCCGTGCCGGAGGCCCGGGTGACCTGGGAGACGCGGGCGTCGTAGGTGACGCGCAGGTCACAGGCCGCGGCGAAGTCGGCGAGATAGCGGACCATGTCGTCGGCCTCGGGAAAGTAGCGGTCGCTGTAGCCGGTGAACAGCAGGCCGGGATCGTCCGACAGCAGCGAGTTCCAGTCCATCCGGAGGTTGAGCTCCGGGTCGTCCGACCCGGTGTACCTCTTGTTGATCGAGATGAGCTGTCGGTGGCGCGGGAAGGTCCGGAAGAAGGTGCCCGGCGCGGGGCCCGCCTCCAGGATCAGATAGCTCCGTCCCGCCTTGCCGAGGAAGTACCCCAGCTGCAGCCCCGCGGGGCCGGCACCGATCACCACGTAGTCCAGCGCATTGTCCGGCACGTACACCTCCGTCACAGCGATCCGGTCGAACGGACGTCCCCAGTGTTGGCGGGGAATTCTCAGAGAACGATCAGAGAGCCCGCGGGTCGAGCAGGTCCAGCAGCGCGCGCTTGTCGGGCTTGCCGCTCGCGGCGACCGGGACGGAGGGCAGCACCGTGATCGTCCAGGGGACGCTGCCCTCACCGAGTTCGTCGCCCACCAGCGCGGCCAGCGCGTCGCAGTCCGGCACCGCGCCCTCGGCCGGTACGACGAACGCGTGGACGGCCTCTCCGGTCAGCTCGTCCGGGGCCCCGGCCACGTACGCCTCGGCGACGTCGGGATGGCCGCTCAGCACCCGCTCGACGGCTCCCGCGTACACCACTATCGCGTTGACGATTATCACGTCGCGGGTCCGGCCGGCGAGGTGCAGGAACCCCTCCTTGTCCAGGTGGCCGAGGTCCCGGGTGCGCAGCCGGCCGTCCCGCAGGGTGTCGCGGGTCTCCTCCGGATCCCCCCAGTAACCCGACATCAGGTACGGGCTGCGCACGTGGATCTCACCGGTGTCCCCCGGGGCCACCTCGCGGTCCTCCTCGTCGCGCACGCTGATCTCGACGCCCGGGATCGGCCGCCCCACCGAGGACAGGACCTGGTCCGGGAACGCGGCGATGTCCCCGGGGGTGAGCAACGAGATCAGGCCCGCCTCGGTCTGCCCGTACCCCTGGTAGACCACGGGACCGAGCCGGTCCACGGCCTCCGCCAGACGCCCCGGGCCGATCGGCGACCCGGAGACCATCAGCGCGCGCAGGCAGCCGACGTCGACCGGCCCGTTTCTGAGCAGGTCGAGCATCTGGCACAACCGCGGCACGGTCACGATGGAGCCGGTGATCCGGTGACGTTCGATCGCGTAAGGGAACAGGGGCCGCCCGTCGTCCTCGGGGATCACCGCGGTGCCGCCGCCCAGCAGGCACAATCCCAGGAACTCTATGACCACCATGCTGGCCAGGGTGCCGAACAGCATGTAGCGTCCGAAGCCCGCGGCGAGCTCGTCCGCGACCGGGGACCACAGGCGGGGCTGCCACGACCAGTGCTCGCCGAGCGCGCGGTAGGTGATCGCGCAGCCCTTGGGGCGGCCGGTGCTGCCGCTGGTGAAGGTCAGGGCGGCCACGTCGTCCGGGCGGGCCGCGAGGACGAGGGGCCTCCCCTCGCCGGTGTGGGCGAGCAGGTCGATCGCCGACACCGGCATCGGCGGGGGACACGGCCCGAGCGACAGCAGCGTGACGGGCCCGGCGGCCCGGAGCAGTTCCGGCGTCACGGTGGACCGGTCGACGAGGAGGGCGTCGATCCCCATGCCGAGCACGTGGGCGAGGTGCCCCTCCGGGTAGCCGGGCCGGACGCCCACGACCCGGCAGCCCAGCGCGTGGGCGGCGATGTGGGCGGCGAACGCCTCGGGGGAGACGGCCGTGCGGACGGCGACGGCCCGGCCGGGTCCCAGCCCGGCGTCGAGCATCGCCCCCGCCAGCCGCCGGATCGTCTCCAGTAGCTCACCTCGCGAGACGATCCTGTCCCCCTGCTCGAAGGCCGGGTCGCCGGGCGAGCTCCGCAGCGCTTCGAGGAGGGGGTGCGGGAACGGCGGTTCGGCGGGACCACTCATGGTCGGCTCCTCTGGTTTCACGCGGGTCGGCGCGGCGTCTTCGCGGTCCCGGATCTCTTCGGGGTCTTTCCCTGGTCTCTTCCGAGGCGTTTCCGGGTCCCTGCGGCCGGCTTCTGGACTCGTCTGAAGCGGTGTGCCGTCGTATAACCGGTATGTCGCTCACCACGAAGCTAGACAGCGCAGATCAGAGAATCATCAGAGATCCCGCCCGGGATGGGGACGACCGCGGGAAGGCCATCCGGGCTCCGGAGAGCGACCATGGACGTACCACCGGAACACCGAGGGGAGCACGACGTGAAGGTGATCGGCGCGGGCTTCGGCCGGACGGGCACGGCGGCGCTGAAGGCGGCGCTGGAAATGCTGGGTCAGGGCCCCTGCTACCACATGTCCGTGGTCATCGAGGAGCCACATCGGATCCGCCAGTGGCTCGACATCGGGGAGGGCCGCACCCCCGACTGGGACGAGGTGTTCACCGGCTTCCAGGCGACGCTGGACTGGCCCGCCGCCGCCTACTGGCGGGAACTGGCCGGGCACCATCCCGACGCGAAGGTCATCCTCACCGTCCGCGACCCGCAACGGTGGTACGACAGCGTCGGCGCCACCGTCTTCGCGGGCGCCCTGGCGAAAGGGCCGCCGCCACCGCACCGCCGGGTGATCAGGTGGCTGGTGGCCCGCCGGGCCCCGGACTTCGCCCTCTACCCGCGCATGGCCAGAGCGACCATCGTCGACCGTGTCTTCGACGGCCGCGTCGGCGACCGCGCGTACGCCGTCGAGGTCTTCGAACGGCATGTCGCCGAGGTGAGGGCCACGATCCCGCCCGACCGGCTGCTGGTCTTCGACATCCGGGAGGGATGGGCGCCCCTGTGCGAGTTCCTCGCGGTCCCCGTCCCGGCCGAGCCCTTTCCCCGGGTCAACGAACGCGCGACGTTCCGGCGCGGAAGATTCGGCAGACAGCTGCGCCTGATACTTTTCGGGCGCTGAGCCTACGGCTCCCCCGCCGGACCGGGAGGAGTAGGCCTTGTCGGCGGCCACCGCGGCAGGGCGGGTGCGCGGGCGGCCGACCGGCGGACCGCTCTCCTGTGCCCGCCGAGAAGGGAGTCGCCTACAGCGGCTTCGACATCACCGTGGCCGCCGTGCCCGACATCGTCACGCCCGGTGAGGACAACGCCCGGTGGAAGGAACTGGCCCAGGCGATCAGGCGGGCGGGAAAGGGAGACGCCACCGGATTTTCCGACTACGTCAAGGCGGAAACGCTGACCGTGGACGGGCACCGAAGAAATGAGTAACGTGACGCCCGTTCCCCGAACCTCTCTTCTGGCCGCCGCCTTCCCGGCGCCGCCTGCTGTGCGGGGCTGCGAGGCGGCCGCACAGCAGCACCTGGAGCCTGTCTCAAAGTCGATCAACGGCGTGTCGTAGCCGGGTAGGCGAAGAGGTCTCCGGTGGAGGGTTCATCGACGAAGAAGAACCTCATATCCGGAGACCTAGAGGCCACGCCCTAGTCGTTCTGGCCGCCCTGGGCATCCTGTGCGCCCTGGGCGTCCTGACCGTTCTGGCGGGTGATCGAGCCGTTGCCCGGGCGGGTGACGACCTTCCCGGTGAGCCCGCGCAGGACGACGTCGCCGTTGCGGCTGTGGACGGTGACGTCGATGCCGACCGGGACGACGAAGGCGTAGTCGGTACGGTCCCGCGGGGTGTCGCGGATCGTCGTGCAGACGGACCCCTCGTCGCACAGGAGGCCGACGGCGAGGGACCCGCCTCCCGACGACTCGCTGCGCGGGGCGTCCCCGTGGTGGCGTCGCGTCACGCGGACGTCGGTGACGTCGGCACCGACGATCTCCACGTTCCCGTGGTCGGTGTCCACGGAGAGGCTGCGGATCCCGGGATAGACGGTCTGCTCGGGCGCGTTCGTGGCGTTCCCCACGGAGAACGCCACCATCAGCGCCAGCGCCAGCGCGATCGGGGCCGCGGCGAGGACCCACGCCCACGAGCCGAAACCGTGCACCATCCCCGCCGTCCCCCGCCCGGGGCCACGGAACGTCTCGTGGTCCGTCCACTCGGAGGCCGTGGAGTGTGTCGTGCGCATGCTGGGTCGTCCTTTCAACCGGGCGCGGGAGGCGGGTGCTCGAGGTGGTGAAAGGTTTGTACGGCACCGGGCATGCACGGTCCTTGCAGGGTGATTACACGTCACGATGTGCGGGCGCCCGGGACGAGACCAGGACAGGCTGTCGGGGCGAAGGCGGAGAAACCTGCCGACATGAGGACCGGGGAACACCGTCCACACCGGACTCGCACTCGCACTCGCACTCGCACTCGCACTCGCACTCGCACTCGCACTCGCCGGAGATCGTCACCTCGACGTGAAAGATCGTGACCTCAAAGTGAATCTGACCGCACCCGGCCGATCGAATGACCGTCCATGGGGCACAGTCATCAGATGAGCAGCGGACGGCCCGGGCGCGGGGCGGTGCGGGAGCCGCCTTCGCCGGTGAGACCGCGAGCACGCGTGGCGAGCGTGCTCGGCGCGGCGCTGCTGGCCGCGATGGTCGTCGCGCAGGTCGCCTCGGGGCTGCAGCCCCCGCCGATCGTGCTGACCAGCGTGGTCGTCCTGCTGCTGGCGGCGAGCGCGCTGGCCTTCGCCTGCGCGACCCACTCCCCCGCCAGGGTCTTCGCGGCGTTCGCGGCCGTGGTCGCGACCGGGTACGCCGCCGAGTGGGTCGGGATCAGGACGGGCCTGCCGTTCGGCGACTACCACTACACCGGCGTGCTGTGGCCCGCGCCCGGCGGGGTGCCGGTGATCGTGGCGCTGGCGTGGGGCGGCATGGGGCTGGCGGCCCACGCGGTGGCCGCCGCCGTGGCACCGGGGAGCCGGGCGGCGCGGATCGTCACGGGGGCGCTGGCCCTCACCGCCTGGGACCTGTTCCTGGACCCGCAGATGATCCGGCTGGGCCTGTGGGTCTGGCACGACCCCGGCCCCTACCGGGACGTTCCTCTCAGCAACTTCGCGGGCTGGCTAGTCGTCTCCCTGCTGGTGATGACCCTGCTGGAACATGTGCTGGCCGAGCCCGCCGCGTGGAGCGCCGGGCTGGTGTCGATCTACACGGTGATGGCGGTCATGGAGACCATCGGCTTCGCGGCCGTCTTCGTCCCACCGGACCCGCTGGTGGCCACGGCCGGAGGGCTCTCGATGGGACTGTTCACCCTGCTCGCCTGGCGGCGCGGACGCCGGAGACGGCCGCTTCCCGAGGCGGACCCGGCGTGATGTCGACGGCCGCACCCATCGGAAGGAAACACGGATGCCCGAGGTAACGGTGATAGGCGGCGGCGTCGGAGGCATGGTCTCCGCGCTGTTGCTGGCCAGGCAGGGGCACCGGGTACGCCTGTACGAGCGGCTCCCCCGGCTGGGCGGCAAGCTCGCCGAGCACACCAGGGACGGCTTCACCTTCTCCGTCGGCCCCTCCCTGCTGACCCTGCCCGCCGTCTTCACCGATCTCGGGCTGGAGCTCGACCTGGTGGAACTCGACGAGCTGTGCCGCTACCGCTTCGCGGACGGCTCGACGCTGGCGGCGTACCGCGACCCGGCGCGGACGGCCGCCGAGATCGACCGGCTCGCCCCCGGCGAGGGCCGCGCCTGGCTGGCCTTCCTCGACTGGGCGCGGGACTGTTTCGCCGCGTCGCGCCGCACCTTCTTCACCGGCCCGCTCACCCGGCCGCCCGCCGAGGCCCGCCTGTCGGACCTGCTGGCGGTGGCGCCGGGCCGGACCCTCGACGGGCTGGCCCGCCGCTTCTTCACCGACCCGCGCCTGCGCCAGTACGTCGGCCGTTACGCCACCTACGCGGGCTCCAGCCCGTACCGCGCCCCGGCCGCGCTGGGGTGCGTCCCGGCGATCGAGCACGGCGAGGGCGGCTGGTACGTCCCCGGAGGGTTGCCCCGCATCGCCGACGCCCTGGCCCTGATGCTGGAGAAGGCGGGGGTGGAGGTCGTCCTGGGCGCGGAGGTGGCCCAGGTGCTCGCCGACACCGAGCGGGTCAACGGGGTGCGGCTCGCCTCGGGGGAGCGCGAGCGCGCCGACGTCGTGGTCGCCAACACCGACGCGGCGGCGCTGTACGGGCGGCTGCTGCCCGACCGGCGGCGGCTGCGGCGCATCGCCGGGCTCGGCACCTCCTCCTCGGCGTTCCTGCTGCTGGCCGGGGTGGAGGGCAGGACCGAGGGGCTGGGCCACCACTCGATCGTCTTCTCCGGCGACTACGAGCGGGAGTTCGGCGACATCTTCCGGCGGCGCAGGCCTCCGGAGGACCCGACCGTCTACATCGGCTGCTCGGTCGTGGACGACCCGTCGCAGGCCCCGCCGGGCACGGAGAACTGGGTCATGCTGGTCAACGTCCCGTCCCGCGACCCCGGCCGGTGGCCGATGTCCCCGGAGGCGTACCGCGACCTGGTGCTCGACCGCCTGGCCTCCAGAGGGCACGACCTGTCGGGGCGACTGCGCTTCGTGGACCTGTTCACCCCCGCCGACCTGCGCGACCGGTACGGCGCGTGGGGCGGCTCGATCTACGGCGGCGCCTACTCGGGCAGGCTCGCGCCCTTCCGCCGCCCCGGCAACCGGGGTCCCCGGCACGGCCTGTACCTGGTGGGCGGTTCCGCGCATCCCGGTGGCGGGCTGCCGCTGGTCGCGATGGGCGCCCGCATCGTCGCCTCGCTCGTACGGGAGGACTTCCCCGCCGGTTCCCCCCGCGCGGCAGGCGGCCGGGGCCGCGGGACCGGGGCCGTCCCGGCCGGAGAGGCGTGACGATGAGGCTCCTGACCGCGCTGCAGGCCGCCGCCGCGCTGGCCGTGGCGGTGCGGCTGGCCCGGGGGCGGCGTCGCCGGCCCGCGCTGGCCCCCGTACGGACGGCGTCGCCGCGCGTGTCCGTGGTGATCCCCGCCCGCGACGAGGAGGCCCGCCTGGGCCCGTGCCTGTCGGCGGTGCTCGCCGATCCGGACGTCGCGGAGGTCATCGTCGTCGACGACGAGTCGCGTGACGGCACGGCACGGCTGGCGGCCGGGCTCGGCGCGAAGGTCGTCACGGGGGCGCCGCTCCCCGACGGCTGGGTGGGCAAGCAGTGGGCGCTGCGGCAGGGCGTCGAGGCGGCGGGGGGTGACGTCGTGGTGACCCTGGACGCGGACGCCCGGCCCGTGCCGGGGCTGTTCGGCGCGCTCACGGCGGCCCTGGGGGAATACGACCTGGTGAGCGCGGGACCCCGGTTCGTGTGCGACGGGGCGGTCGAGCAGGCGCTGCACGCCTCGTTCCTGGCGACGCTGGTCTACCGCTTCGGCCCGATCGGGCCGGCCACTCCCCCGGCCTCGCACCGGGCGATGGCCAACGGCCAGTGCACGGCCTTCCGCCGCACGGCGATGCTGGACGCCCGCGGGTTCGCGCGGGTGCGCGGGCACATGGCCGACGACGTGGCGCTGGCCAGGGTCCTGGCGGCGGACGGCTGGGCGGTGGGGTTCCTGGAGGCCGGGGGCCTGCTGGAGGTCGACATGCACGACTCGGCCGCCGGGGTGTGGCGGGAGTGGGGGCGGTCGCTGTCGCTGCGCGACGCCACCGCGCCGGGCTGGCAGGCCGCCGACCTGGCCGTGGTCTGGCTGGCCGCCGCGCTGCCCGTGCTGCGGCTGGTGGCCG
Source organism: Streptosporangium sp. H16 (assembly GCF_051918855.1). Classification (NCBI taxonomy): domain Bacteria; kingdom Bacillati; phylum Actinomycetota; class Actinomycetes; order Streptosporangiales; family Streptosporangiaceae; genus Streptosporangium; species Streptosporangium sp. H16. Next base: position 130,896 of record NZ_JBPXMD010000014.1, on the reverse strand, counting down.
GCCGTCCTACCCGGCTCGACCTGGGACTGCTGGCCGTGCGGCTGCTGCTGGCCGGCGCGCTGCGCGGCAGCTACACGCGGCCGGGGCCGGGCGTGCTGCTCTCCCCGCTGCTTGACCCGCTGGCGGCCCTGCGGCTGACGCAGGCCACGCTGCGCCCGGTGCGCAACTGGCGGGGCCGCGTCTACCCCGCCGCCACGCTGGTCTCCCGCCCCGGCCCTGGCATGACGGGCGCACGGTCAGGCCGGGGCACGAGGGGCACCCGCTCCGGCGGGGCCGCGACGGACGACCGGCCGGGACCCGGCACCCTGCCTGGACCGGACGCGCGGCCGGGACCGGACACGGCACCGGTCACGACGGGCGGCCGGTCCGCGCCGCCTGGCCGAAGCGCAGCCCGATGAGGCACATCAGCAGGCCCGTCCCGGCCACGTACACGACCGGCGCGAAGAGCAGCTGGAACAGCGGGATGCCGAAGACGCCGACGCGCGCCCCGATCGCGAAGGACCGCGTCACCACGGCGACCGCGACCAGGGCGGCCACCCCGAGCAGGAAACCCGGTGGGCAGATGACGGCGAAGCCGCCGACGAAGGCGAGGATCGACCGGCCGCCCGCGAACCCGGCGAAGACCGGCCAGGCGTGCCCGGCCATGGCGGCGGCCACCGCCAGATACACCGGCAGCACGCTGTCTCCGCTCACCCCGCCGGGCCAGGTGAGGTGCGCGCCGCCGGTCCACAGTCCGAGCAGTCCCGCGAGCGTGCCCTTGAGCGTGTCACCCGCGAAGACCGGCACGGCGGCCCGCCAGCCGAGCCGCTGCCTGACGTTCCAGAAGCCGGGGTTGCGGTCGCCGACCTCGCGGGGGTCGAACCCGTGCGCGCGGGCGACCAGCACGGCGACCGGCACGGATCCGAGAAGGTAGCCGCCGATGACCGAGACGAGCAGGGGAACCATCGCTTCCTTCCATCTCACGAAATATGCGGATATGGGGGCTATGCGGTATATGGCGTACGACCGGCCGGTGCTGGGTCGGACGCCGGGACTGACGTTCTGGCGATTGCTCGGCTCCGGCCGCGGGGCCTCGATGAGCGTGGGCGCTGACCTGCGCCGCTGGGCCCTGCTGGCGGTGTGGCGCGACGAGCGGGACCTGGACCGCTTCCTGAGCGACTCCCCGGTGGCGGAGCGCTGGCGAAGTGAGGCTCGGGAGTCCTGGCAGGTGCGGCTGGCCCCCCTCGCCTCGCGTGGCCGTTGGAACGAGGTGGACCCGTTCGGCCCTCTCCCCGCGAGCCCGCCCGGCCCTCTCCCCGCGAGCCCGCCCGGCCTTCTTCCCGAGGGCGCGCGGGGACCCGATCCCGGCGATCCCGGCGGCCCCGGCGGCCCCGTCGCCGTGCTGACCCGCGCGTCGATCCGGCCCTCCCGCCTGGTGCCGTTCTACCGCTCGGTCCCCGGGGTGGATCGCCTCCTGGCGGAGCAGGACGGCTGCCTGGCCTCGGTCGGCGTCGGCGAGTGGCCGCTGGCCAGGCAGGGCACGTTCTCGCTGTGGCGCGACGCCGCCGCGGTGCGGGACTTCGCGCACCGGGGGCGGGAGCACCGGAGGGTGATCGGCAGGACGCGCGCGGAGGACTGGTACTCCGAGGAGCTGTTCGCCCGGTTCTCCCCGTACGCCAGCGAGGGCACCTGGGACGGCGCCGACCCGCTGGCCTGACCCGGCCCGCCCCGCCCGGCGTCCCGCCCCCGTCCGGTGGACGCGTTCCATGACGAGGTGCGAGCACCGCGAGGGGGAACGCGAGACCGTCCGGCCGCCCGTTCCCGCTCAACGGGCGGGTTCCGCGGCGAGGTGGTCCCCGAAGCGGGTGACGACCCCGCCCTCGGCGAGATCGTGCGCCACCGCGCAGGCGCGTGCGATCGTCGCCGCCCGTGAGGAGCCGTGCGCGACCACGACGGTGCCGCTCAGCCCGAGCAGCGCCGCCCCGCCGTGGGTCTCGGGGTCGTAGCGGCGGGCCAGCTCCCGCAACTCCTCGGCCCCGGCGACACCGGACCGCGCCACCAGCGTCAGCGCGGCCCGTACGGAGCCCTCGACGTTCTTGAGCACCACGTTGCCGGTGAAGCCGTCGGTGACGATCACGTCGACCGTGCCCGCGAGCACGTCGTGGCCCTCCACGTTGCCGTGGAAGCGGAACGGCAGGCCGGGAAGCAGCTCGCCGGCCCTGCGCGTCAGCCGGTTGCCCTTGCCCGGTTCCGAGCCGATCGACAGCAGGCCCACCGACGGGTCGGCGACGCCGAGCACGAGCTGGGCGTAGGAGACGCCGAGCAGCGCGAACTGGGCGATCATCTCCGGGGTGGGGTCGGAGGTCGCTCCCGCGTCGATCAGCACGGTGGCGCCGCCGGTGACCGAGGGCAGCGCGATGGCCAGGGCCGGCCGCAGGACGTCCGTGGCGCGGCCGATGCCGCGGATGGCGCACGAGACGACCGCGCCGGTGGATCCGGCCGACACGAACGCCGACGCCGCTCCGCGCCGTACGAGATCGCAGCCGACCGTCAGGCTGGTCGTGGCGGAGGAGACCGCCCCGGCGCCCCGCTCGGCCATCGGGACGACGTCCTCGGCGTGCACCACGCCGACCTCGGAGACGGCGCCGTGGCGGTCGAGCTCGGCCCGGATGTCCGCCGCCCTGCCGACCAGCAGCACGGGGATCCCCAGCTCGCGCCGGGCCGCCACCGCCCCGGCGACCGTCTCGACCGGTCCGTGGTCTCCGCCCATCGCGTCGACGACCACAGGTTCCGACATCACGCCCTCCTGACGACAGTGTTGGACGCCCCCGCGACCGAGGACGGTCCCGTGACGGACCACCCGGCAACGGACCTCCCGGCGACAGACCATTCGGCGACAGACGCCCCCGCAGCCGCTCCACCAGGCCGGTTCACGGGATCTCGGCGATCAGGCGGCGCTCGGCGCGGTCGGCCGCGGACGCCGCGAGCAGGTGCTGAGCGAAGATCGCCAGTCTTCGCCGCCGGGGCACGACGACCCTCGCGCCGAGGACGTCGTGGCCGGCGGCCTCGATCCGGTCGAGGATGCCGCCGTACAGCTGGAAGGCCGCGCGAATGCACGGCCGGGAGGAGGGGGTCAGCATGTCGAACCCCTCCTCGGCCCGCGCGTAGTGGTCCCTGGCCCGCCGGGTCTGGAAGGCCAGCAGCTCGCGCAGGGCCGGGGTGGTGACGCCGCGCCCCAGGTCGGCCACCGTCACCCCGAACCTGTCCAGGTCCTCCATCGGAAGGTAGACCCGGCCGCGTTCCAGGTCCTCGGCGACGTCGCGCAGGAAGTTGGTCAGCTGGAAGGCCAGCCCCAGCTGGCGGGCCGGTTCGCGGGCCTTGTCCTCCATGCCGGGCAGCGGTTCGAGGACGGGCAGCATCATGGTGCCGATCACCGCGGCCGAGCCCTCCATGTAGACGAGCAGGTCGTCGTAGGTCGCGTAGCGGGTGACGGTCAGGTCGGCCCGCATCGAGTACAGGAACGCGTCGATGTCGCCGTGGTCGACGCCGAAGGAACGCACGGTCTGCGCGAACGCGGGGAGCACCGGGTCGTCGGTGCTCCCGCCCGCCAGGACGACGGCCAGCCGGGAGGACAGGCCGTCGAGCGCCCGCGCCCTGTTGTCGGTCATCGTGAAGGAGTCCACGATCTCGTCGGCGTAGCGCGCGAAGCCGTACAGGGCGTGCACGTGCGGGCGCTTCCAGGCGGGCAGCAGCAGGGTCGCCAGGTAGTAGGAGCGGCCGTGGCGGGCGTTGAGCCTGCGGCACAGTTCGTAACTCGCGGTGAGGGTCATCGGGGGGTCTCCAGTACACGTTCCGCGGCGAGCCTGCCGGAGATCAGCACCGGGGGCACCCCCACTCCCGGCGCGGTGTACATTCCGGCGAAGTGCAGCCCCGGGACGCGCCTGGCCGCGCCCGCGGGCCGGAACCAGGCCGTCTGGGTGAAGCGGTGGTCCAGGGCGAACGGGGTGCCCGCCGAATGGCCGAGCCGCGCCCAGGCGGGCGGGTCGAGGGTGAGCCTCGGCGCGGAGGACAGGTCGCCGTAACCGAGGTCGGCCAGCCTGCCGAGCAGGCGGTCCTCCAGTCGCGGGGTGAGCCGGTCCCAGTCGGCGCCGCCGCGCAGGTTGGCCGTGGGCTCCAGCACGGTGAGGGTGGCGTGACCACGTGGCGCGGCGCCGGTGTCGGATTCGGGGTAGGTGACCAGCAGGTTCGGGTCGGGCTGCGGCCGCCCGGCCCGCAGCGCGGCGAAGGTGGCGTCCCACTCCCTGCCGAAGTGCAGGGTGTGGTGTGCCTGCCCGGCCAGGCGCCGGTCGAGGCCGAAGTGCAGGACCAGGCAGGAGGGCGAGTAGCGGGGACGGCGGAGCCGCCAGTCGCCCGCGCCCTTGGGCAGCAGCCCGGTGTGGGCGCGGGACAGGTCGCAGGCGACCACGACGTTCCCCGCGGCCAGGCGTTCCCCGGTGTCGAGCCTGACCCCGCAGACGCCGGAGGACCCGGTCTCCACCTTGACGGCGCGCACGCCGTACCGGAGGCGCGCGCCCGCCTTCTCGGCCAGCGCGGCCAGGGCGCGCGGGATGGCGTGCATCCCGCCCTCGCGCGGGAAGAAGACGCCCCCGACGGTGTCCATGTGGGCGATGACCGCGTAGATGCCGAGCGCCTGCCGGGGCGGCAGGCCCACGTACAGGGCCTGGAAGGTATGCGCCTTGACCAGCCGGTGGTCGGTGAGGTGGCTCTTGACGAGGGAGTCCAGGCTGCGGAAGCCGCCCAGCGCCGCGAGGCGGGCCAGGACGCGCGGCCGGGCGAGGTCACGCAGCCGCGTCATATCGCGGTCGATGAAGGCGGGCCACTCCGCGTCGAACAGCTCGCCGAGCCTGGCGCGGAAACGCCGGTACCTCTCGGCCTCCGCGGCGCCGCTCAGCGCGCGCACCTGCTCGGCCATGGCGTCCTCGCCGGCCACCACGTCCAGGTGGGAGCCGTCGTGGTAGCGCAGCCGGTAGTACGGGTCCAGCCGCCGCAGCGGGAGCATGCTCTCCATGTCCTGTCCGGCGGCGGCGAAGACGTCGGCCAGGACCTCCGGCATGGTCAGCACCGAGGGGCCGGTGTCGAAGCGGTAGTCGCCGAGGGTGGCCGTGCCGCAGCAGCCGCCCGGCACGTCGTTCGCCTCCACGATCGTGACGTCCCGCCCGGCGGCGGCCAGCCGGACCGCGGCGGCCAGCCCGCCGAGACCGGCGCCGATCACCACCACCTGGCTCACGCGCCCCTCCTCGTCGCCGAGTCTCCGCGACCGGCCGGCGAGGTCGCCTCCCGCCCGGCAGGGGGGTCGATCCGGTTACCGGGCCGATCGGTCTCACACGTGACGGCGGCCATGGGCATCACTCCTTAACGTCCACGAAGGACTTCGCAAGCGAGACCGCGTTCGGATGCGTTTGGCCGGCGGCAGGCTTACGGCCATGACCCGATGGCGACCGATGGCGTCTGACGACCCATCCCCGGACCGGGCTGCGGGTAAATCAACCCATCGCGCAAGAAGGCGTAAAAACGGCGAGGCCCGGCGCCCGCCGAGTGGCGGACGCCGGGCACCGGGTTCGGATCAGCGGACCGCCCTGAGGGCGTCGACGATCCCGTAGCCGTAGAAGCCGTTGCTCAGGGCGCCTCGCTCGCAGGTGTGCGTCGAGGTCGCCGTGGTGCCGTCCGGCAGGTGCCTGGTGTAGGTGTAGGCGGGCGGGGTGGGGCAGGCCGTCCTGGTCGCGGTGCCCTTGAGGACCGTCTCCACGACGGCCGGGTGGAGCTTCTTGCCGCCGTGCACCCGGTCGCGCTGGCCGTACTTGCTCACGATCAGCGCGGCGACCCCGGCGGCGCGCGGGGAGGCCATCGAGGTGCCCTGGAGGTACACGTAGTAGGCGCAGACGTCGCCCTTGCAGCTGCGGACCACGTTGGTGACGTTGGGCGTGCCGTCGGGGTTGAGCTGGCCGCGCGCCTCGGCCACGGACCGGGGATAGGCCGCCAGCGTCGCCCTGGTGACGTCGCGGTGGTTGTCTGCGGTGTCGTAGACGTCGCCGCCCGGGGCGGAGACGTCGACGTAGCCGTTGCCGTAGTCGGAGTAGTACGACTTGCGCTTGCTGACGCCGGTCGAGGAGACCGAGATCACGTGCTTGCCCTCGCTCGGCATGGAGACGCAGCTCGGGGGGATCGTGCGCGAGTAGGGCAACTCGCCGGGGACGCTGGCGAAGTCGGGGCTGGAGGCGTCGACGATCGTCTTGGTGTAGTCGGAGGCGCCGTTGCCCGCCGCGGACACCAGGGTCACCCCCCTGTCGTGGGCGTAGGTGAGCGCCCGCTGCATGGCCTTGATGATCGTGGCCTGTTCCTGCCGGTCGGCCGGGGAGTCCGCCGGGTTGTCGACGCAGTTGAACAGCCACGGGTCGATGTAGTAACTCATGTTGACCACGTCGATGCCGACGTCACCTGCGTGGGTCAGCGCGTCGATGCTGGGCTGCAGGAAGAAGTATCCGGAGTCCTGGCCGGCCCGCAGGTTCACGATCGAGACCTTGGGCGCCACGCCCGAGGTGCCGAGCCCGTTGACGGGCGAGGCGATCGACGACGCCACGTGCGTGCCGTGCTCGTTCTCGTCGACGTCCGCCGGGTCGTTGCAGGAGCGGTCGGGCTCGGCCTCGCACGGGCCGTCGATCTCGTCGCCGTTGGCATCGACGGGGATGTCGACGGTGAAGTTGCGGCTCAGCTCGCGGTTGAAGTTCGGCGCGATGTCGGGGTGGGAGCCGTCGACACCAGTGTCGATGACACCGACCAGCACGCCCGGGTCGCCCTGCTGGTGACGGTAGGAGCCGTCCACGGTCGCGTGGATCTGCTTCATGTCCCACTGGAGCTCCGACAGCGGTTCCGCGGCGGGTGCGGGCCTGCCGAAGGTGGAGGTGGCGGGCGCGCCGTCACCGGCCTTCTCCACCGCCCTCGACTGCACGGCGAGGCCGGCGGCTCCCCGCCTGGCGGTGGGCACGCTGCCGATGGACCGGTTGTGGGCGATGTCGTCGATCGAGGCGGCGTCGCGCACCGCCTCGGCGAAGCGGGTGTTCGTCGTGGTGACGGTGGCGACGCCGACCGCGGCGTTCTCCTTGAGGATGCTTCCGCCCGCCGCCCTGATGGCCCGCTGGGCGTCGACGGAACTCGCGCCTTCCGTGTAGAGGACGACGTACTCGGCTTCCGCGCCCGGTTCGGCGATCACCTGCCGGGCCTGCGCCGGGGGCACCAGCGCGGCTGCCGTAAGGGCGGCGACAGCTGCGGTGATGATGACGCGTTTCACATATACCTCCGTATATCCGAAGAGCTCCCCGCAAATGTGATTTCACGCGCACCAACAATCCAGTCGTGCCCACATTTGCCGCCAAGGTGTAATAAAGCCAGCAGGCGCCGGGAAACCCCGCCACCCCTGCGACCTGCACACATCGGCGAATCGTGTCATCGGGGAACCGTTACCTGGAAATTCTCGCGCCAAAACCGGTGACGGCGCGGAGTTTCGCATGGTCAGGCCCGCTTTTGTGCGAGCGAGGAGGTACACAAAAGGGTCAAAGGGTACAGAAGGGGGCGGAACGGGGCTCAGCCGGGCGGGCCGATCCGTTCCTGCCGTTCGGGCAGCGAGGTCACGTACGAGATGAGCGCGCGGAGCGGGCCGGGAAGGTCGCCCTCGCGGGCGCGCGTCGTGAGCACGCGGCCACCGTCCTCGACGGTCAGCTCGTAGTCGAAGCGGTCGGGCCCGGCCGCCCGGCCCTCCGGTGGCCCCGGCCGCTCCGGCGGGCCGGACAGCCCGGCCAGCTCCACCCTGGCGCGCAACCCGGTGGCGGCCTCCGGCGCCAGCGACGCGGAGTCGACCGTGATGACCGTGACGAGACCGGCGATGCCGCCACCCCGGACGATCGAGACCTTCATGGGAGTGATCCTAGACCGGCCCGCGCGACCCGGGCATCGGCCGACCGCCAGCAGTTCACCCCCCTATAGATATGACCAGTTAACGTGCGGTTCAGGTGCTTTTGCGAGGGTCCATGCGTAGCCGGAGCAAGATCTCTCCGGCGGGAATGGAAAGGCACGACATGGGCCACGGCCACGATCACCCTCACGATCACACTCATGCTCACCCGCACGACCACTCTCACGGTGCCGAGCACGCCCTCGACCAGGGTGACATGGCTCCGGTCGTGGACTTCTCGGTTCCCGATGCCGAGCTCTCCCCCGGGCAGCTGTCGCGGCGCCAGATGTTCCGGCGCGCGGGGCTGCTGGGCGCCGGCCTGGGCGCGGCCGGCGTTCTCGGCACGCAGGGCCAGGCCGCGGCCGCCACCCCCGCGCGGGTCACGCGCGGGCCCGAGCCGCGCGACGGCTACCTCTGGCTCGCGGGCGACCACCACATCCACACCCAGTACAGCTCCGACGGGATCTACAAGGTCAGCGACCAGGTCCAGCACGGGAACGCGTACGGGCTGGACTGGATGGTCATCACCGACCACGGAGGCACCACCCACGCCAAGATCGGCGTGGACAAGGTCAACCCCGACATCGTCGCCGCGCGGCAGGCGGTCAAGGACGCCCTGGTCTTCCAGGGGCTGGAGTGGAACATCCCGGGCGCCGAGCACGGCACCGTGTTCGTGGCCCCCGGCCGCAACGAGGTGGCCACCCTCAAGGAGTTCGAGAACTCCTTCGACGGCGGGGTGAAGAACGCCGGGGCCTCCACCCCGCAGAACGAGGCCCTCGCCATCGCCGGGCTGAACTTCCTGGCGGACGCCGTCAGGCGGCGCCGCGTCGAGGCCGCGCTGTTCTTCGCCAACCACCCCTCGCGCAAGGGGCTCGACTCCCCGCACGAGATCCGGGCCTGGCGCGACGCCCAGCCGGGCATCGCCGTCGGCATGGAGGGCGCGCCGGGCCACCAGGCGGCGGGGATCCCCAAGCCGCACGGTCCGGGCGGCGGGCGCGGCTTCTACGACAGCAACCCGGGCGCTGACTCGTTCCCCGCGTACCCCGCAGAGAGCTACAAGACCTTCGGCGGCTTCGACTGGATGACCTCGACCGTCGGAGGGCTGTGGGACAGCCTGCTCGCCGAGGGCAAGAGCTGGTGGATCACCGCCAACTCCGACTCGCACTCGGTCTACGCCGACACGAGCGACCGCGGGCCGGGCAGCGACTTCAACGCCAACGGCAAGTACAACGACCCCGTCTACCGGGGCTCCCAGAACCTGGCGGCCGGCGACTTCTGGCCGGGCTTCTACAGCCGGACCCACGTCGGGGCCAAGGACTTCTCCTACACCGCGGTCATGGACGGTCTCCGGGAGGGCCGCGTGTGGGTGGACCACGGCGGTCTGATCAGCGCCCTGGTCGTGCGCGCCCGGCAGGCCGGCAGGGGGCAGCGCGGGGTCTCGCTCGGCGACACCCTGCATGTCCGCAAGGGCGCCAAGGTCGAGCTCGTCATCGAGATCACGCTGGCGAACCAGCCGAACTGGGCGCAGTACGTCCCGACCCTGGCCCGCGTGGACGTCATCCAGGGCGACGTCACCGGCCCCGCGGCCGACAAGGACGTCTTCACGACCTCGGCCACCAAGGTCGTGAAGTCCTTCGAGGTCGGCAGGAACACCGGGACGGTGACGTTCACCTACCAGCTCGGCGCCGTCGACCGGCCGGTCTACGTGCGGCTGCGCGGCACCGACGGCAACCGCAGCGCGCCCGGGCTGCTCGGCGCGGCGATCGACCCGGCCGGGCCCCAGATCGACGTCTTCGGCGACGGCGACCCCTGGAAGGACCTGTGGTTCTACAGCAACCCGATCTGGGTCGTGCCGCGCGGATGATCCTCGGCCTCGACGGAGGCTCGCGGACGGTCGCGGAGGCCGAGCACCTTCTTCATGACGTGGAGAAGGCGCTCGGCCTCCCGGCCGGGACCGTGGGCTGCACGCATTTCGTCCGCACCGCAGGCGGACCGCCGCACGTCGCCTGCTCCCTCGCCGTCCGGGAGACCGTCGACCTGGCCGCGCTCCCCGCCGGGGTGGGCGCCACGTTCGGCGACAGCCGTACCGGCCCGGAGGATCTGGCGGAGGGGGCCGCGCTCGCCGCGGCCGAGCACGCCGCCGGGTCCGGCGGGCGCCTGGTCGTGTTCCCCGGCCGGGCCGAGCTCACCGGCACGCTCAGCGTGGCCGAGGTGCTGGCCCGCTCGGCGATCGACCGCGTCGTCGTGCTGGCGCAGGCCGAGGACCCGGCGCCGGACACGCTCGTCACGACCAACGACCACGTACGGCCGCAGCTGCGCGGCGGGCACGTGGTCCTGCTGACCATGCCGGCCTCGGGCGGGCGCCTCATGCCCGCCGAGGTGCCGAACCCGACGCCCTGCTGCGCCGACCACGACTGACGGGGCGCGCCCGGACCCGTCCGCGGCTCCCCGCCACGGGGGATCCTCCCTAAAGGACCCCGACCTGCTGCCACGCGGCGCGCACCTTCCTCTGCTCGTCCCCGTCCACGCCGAACAGCTCTCCGGCCACCTCCACGGTCGCCTCCGCGGCCTCCCGGAAGTCCGAGCGCGGCCGGAGCCGCTCGGTGAGCGTGACGTACCAGATGCGTCCGGCGCGCTCCCAGGCGTTGCCGCCGATGGCGGTGGCGGCGAGGTAGAAGGCGTGGTTGGGGATGCCCGAGTTGATGTGGACGCCTCCGTGGTCGTTGGAGGGGTTGCCGTCGTCGGGCAGGTCCACGTAGTCGCGCATGTGCCCCGGCTGGCGGTCGCGTCCCCCCGTGGGGGTCGACCAGGCGGTTCCCGGCGCCTTCATCGACCGCAGGGCCGTCCCCCGCAGCGCGCTGCCCAGGATGCCGTCGCCGATGAGCCAGTCGGCCTGCTCGGCGGTCTGCCCGCGGCCGTACTGCTTGGCGAGCGACCCGAGGACGTCGGAGAACGACTCGTTGAGGGCGCCGGACTGCTTGCTGTAGACCAGGTTCGCGGTGAACTGGGTGACGCCGTGGGTCAGCTCGTGCGCCACGATGTCGACGGCCCTGGTGAGGGAGCCCTTGGTGAAGATCTGCCCGCTGCCGTCACCGTAGATCATCTGGAAGCCGATCCAGGCGGCGTTGTCGTAGTCGGTCCCGTAGTGGACCGAGGAGACGATCTCCAGTCCCCGCCCGTCGATGCTGTCCCGCTCGAAGACCTTCCGGTAGAAGTCGTAGGTGATGCCCGCCCCGTCGTAGGCGTCGTCGACCGCCGCGTCACCGGACGGCCCGTCGCCCTCCCCTCGCCTCTTGCGGCCGGGCAGGTCGAAGTCTCCGCCGTTCTCGACGTCGTAGACCGTGCGCACCATGCCGGGGGCGGGCGCCACGTCGGCGACGGTGAGGTTGAGCTGGCGCAGCGCGCCGGCGAACGACGCGCGCTGCGCACGGGCGGTCTCCGAGGTGGCCAGGGTCCTGAGCGCGGCCTCCCGCTCCTCGGGGGTTCCCTGGTCGGCGACCGCCTCGAGCAGGTCGGGGGGTGCGATGCAGCACTGGGGCATGCTGTCGAATGTCGTCATACGTCAAGAATCGCCGCCGCCTCCGCCGGCCGCATGAGTATCGCCGTACTCGATGCCTTCGCGGCAGGGTGGGGTGTGCCGCCGGGAGCGGTCGTGAGAGGGTTCTTCTGCTCGGCGATCACGAGTTCGTGACCGCGCCCGGGAAGCGGGCGAGACGGAGGCGGCGGTGCTTGGGAACGTGGAAACGAACGAGGGGACGGCGGGGGCCCTCACGCCGCCGGCGCGCGGCCTGCGGCCCGCTCCGGCCACCGGTTCCGCGGGGACGGGCCGCGCATGACGTCACTGCTGGCCATCAGCGACCTGCACATCGGCTACCAGGAGAACCGGAGCATCGTCGAGGAGCTGCGGCCCACCTCCGCCTCCGACTGGCTGCTGGTCGCCGGGGACGTCTCCGAGAAGGTCTCCGACGTCGAATGGGCCCTGGGGCTGCTCGCCGGACGGTTCGAGAAGGTGGTGTGGGCGCCCGGCAACCACGAGCTGTGGACCCATCCCGGCGACCCCGTCCAGCTGCGTGGCGAGGAGCGCTACCGGCACCTGGTCGAGATGTGCCGGAACCTGGGGGTGGCGACGCCGGAGGATCCCTACCTCACCTGGACCGGCCCCGGCGGCCCGGTCACCGTCGCCCCGCTGTTCGTGCTGTACGACTACACCTTCCGCATGCCCGGCGTCGCGACGAAGGAGGAGGCGCTCGCCATCGCGTACGACAAGGGTGTGGTCTGCACCGACGAGATGCTGCTCCACCCCGACCCGTACCCGACCCGGGACGCCTGGTGCGACGCCAGGATCGCCGAGACCGAACGGCGCCTGGAGGCCAGGCCGCCCGGGGTTCCGACGGTGCTGGTCAACCACTATCCTCTGGTGCGCGAGCCCACCCTGGTCCTGTACCATCCGGAGTTCGCGATCTGGTGCGGCACCGAGCGCACCGCCGACTGGCACCTGCGCTTCGACGCCGCCACGGTCGTCTACGGCCACCTGCACATCCCCCGGACCACCTGGCACGACGGTGTCCGCTTCGAGGAGGTCTCCTTGGGTTATCCCCGCGAGTGGCGTCCCAGGCCCACCGCGCCCGGCCAGCTGCGGCGCATCCTGCCCGCCCCCAGGCCCGTCGCATGATCGAGAAGATCCTGCCGTCGTGGGTGGCGAGCTCGGAGTGCTTCGAGGACCCGCCGGACGTCGTGCTGTTCCCCGAGGAGGAGGCGGCCGTCGCCCGCGCGGTGGACAAGCGGCGCCGCGAGTTCGGCACCGCGCGCCACTGCGCCCGCCGGGCCCTGGCCGATCTGGGACTGCCCCCGGCGCCGATCCTGCCCGGCGAGCGCGGCGCCCCCGGGTGGCCTGCGGGTGTGGTGGGCGCCATCACCCACTGCGCCGGATACCGTGCGGCGGCCGTCTCCCTCGAGGCGCTGGCCGTCGGCATCGACGCGGAGCCTCACGAGCCGCTCCCCGACGGCGTCCTGCCCGCGGTCTCGCTGCCCGAGGAGCGGGCCGCCATCGCGGAGCTCGACGACGGCGTGCACTGGGGCCGGCTGCTGTTCAGCGCCAAGGAGAGCGTCTACAAGGCGTGGTTCCCGCTGGCCAGGCGCTGGCTCGGCTTCGAGGAGGCCCACCTCACCTTCTCCCCCTCCGGGACGTTCACCGCCAGCCTCCTCGTCCCGGGCCCCCGGGTGGAGGGCCGGGAGCTGACCGGCTTCACGGGCCGCTGGCTGGTGTCCGACGGCCTGGTCGTGACCGCCATCGCCGTGCCGGGGAAGCCCACGCCGCCCCCGGCGGGAGGTCAGGACTCCAGGTAGCGCAGCACGGCGAGCACGCGGCGGTGGTCGCTCTGCGACGGCGGCAGCCCGAGCTTGGTGAAGATGTGCGTGACGTGCTTCTCCACCGACCCGTACGACAGGAACAGGGCCTCGGCGATCGCGCCGTTGGACCGTCCGTCGGCCATCATGACGAGCACCTCGCGCTCCCGAGGGGTGAGGGTGTCGAGGGTGTCGGCGCGCCTGCCGGTCGCCATCATCCGGGTGACGACCTCCGGGTCCAGCACGGTCTCGCCCGCGGCGATCCGGGAGAGCGCGGCCAGGAAGTCGCCGACGTCGGCGACCCGCTCCTTCAGCAGGTAGCCCACCCCTCGCGAGTCCTCGGCGAGGAGCAGGGTCGCCGAGCGTGTCTCCACGTACTGGGAGAAGACCAGCACCCCGATGCCGGGGTGGTCGCGGCGGATGTCGATCGCGGCGCGCAGGCCCTCGTCGGTGTGGGTCGGCGGCATGCGCACGTCCACCACGGCGACGTCCGGCCGGTGCTCGTCCACCGCGGCGCGCAGCGCGGTCCCGTCGCCCACGGCCGCGGGGACCTCGTGTCCCCGTGTGGTGAGCAGCAGGGTGAGCCCGGCTCTGAGCACTGCGGAGTCCTCGGCGACGACGACGCGCATGCGATCTCCGTTCAGGTGGGGAGCGGCACCTCCACGGTGACCACGGTAGGCCCTCCGGGAGGGCTGTCGATCTCCAGCCGCCCGTCCACGACGCCCACCCGGGCCATCAGCCCCGGCAGTCCCGTCCCGGCGCCCACCGAGGCGCCGCCCGTCCCGTCGTCGCCGACGTGCAGCCGCAGCAGGCCGCCACCTCCCCCCACCTCGACGATCGCCCGCCGCGCGCCGCTGTGCTTGACCACGTTGGCGAGCAGCTCGGCGGTGCAGAAGTAGACGATCGCCTCCACTGCGGCGGAGGGGCGGCGGGGCAGGTCGACGCGGAGGTCGACGGGCAGCGTGAAGCGCGTGACGAGCATGGCGAGCGCGGCCTCCAGCCCCTGGTCCAGGACGGGCGGGTAGATGCCGTGGATCAGCAGGCGCAGGTCGGCGATGATCTCCTTGGCGTCGCGGTGGGCGGCGTCCACCAGGTCGCGCGCCTGCCGGAGCCGGTCCTCCCCCGGGGAGGCGGCGAGCTCGTCCTTCGCCATGCCCAGGCTCATCGCCAGCGCCACGAGGCGGGCCTGCGGTCCGTCGTGCAGGTCGCGCTCGATCCGGCGCAGGGTCGCGGTCGCGTCCTCAGCCATCCGGGCCCTCGTCTCCTCCAGGTGACCGATCCTGGCCGAGATCCTGGTCGGGCCGAGCAGGGTGCGCGCGAGGAACCGTTCGGGCAGCAGCGCGGCCCGCAGCGCCAGGGGCGCCGGCGCGAGCAGCGCCAGACCGGCCACGCCCACCAGCAGGACGCCCGGCCAGGTGTCGGTGTGCGGGCCCCAGGCACCGGTGTACCCCGCCGCCCAGCGGACGGGATAGGAGAGCAGCCACAGGCCGCCACCCCAGAATCCGGCGGCGACGCCGAGGGCGAGCAGCGCGGTCAGCGGCTTGACCAGCAGGTAGGCGGCCGCCCGCCACCCCACTCCGTCGCCGAGCGCCGACACGAACCAGCCGATCGGCCCGGGTCCCGGCCGGAAGGGGGCGGGGGCGGGCGTCCGGACGTCCAGCAGCAGGCGGGCCAGGCCGAGGTGGACGGCCCCCAGGTACCGGGCTCCCCGGACCGTGACGGCCAGCATCGGGAGGCCGACGATCGCCGTCGACCACAACGCGGTCAGCAGCATGGCGAGGACGAGGACCAGACCGATGGCGGCGAGCGGCAACCCGGCCAGTGCGTAGCCCAGCTCGCGCCAGACCCGCCCCGGCTTCCGCCTCGTTCCCCGGCCCGATCCCTGGCCCGGTCTCTGCCCCGGTTCCAGGCCTGGTCTCGGTTGCAGGTCCGGTCCCGGTTCCGGGTTTGTTCTCGGCTCCAGGTCTGGTCCCGGTTCCGGCAGCGGGCCTGGCGGAGGCGGGGACGACGCGGCCGGGGGTGGAGGGCCGGAGGGAGGACGGCTCATTCCTTCAGCGTGCCGCACCACGCTCCCGCCCGACATCTGGCGGGCCTGTGGGGGATATCCCGAGGTTTCCCGGCGGACGTCCCCGTGGTCTCCGGCGGGCGGGTTCGCGACGGTGGAGGGGAGCCGGCGTTCGGGAGCCGGCGGGAGACGACCGTACGGCGCGCCAACCGCCGTCCAGACGAAGGAGCCACGGATGTACGGGAAGATCGGATCGTTGTTCACCGGACTGCTGGCGGCATCGGCGCTGCTCGTCCCGGCGGGAGCGCCCTCGCCCGCGTCGTCACCCACGCCGGCACCCTCGCCGTCGTCGGCGCCCTCACCCGCGACGGGGTCCGCGCGGGCTCCGGCCTCCGCGTCGTCGCCGGGGGCGGTTTCGCGGGTGAAGCGGCTCACGTGGAAGGCGTGTGCGGGCGAGAACCTCCCGGAGGGGATCCGGTGCGCCACCGTCACGGTGCCGGTGGACTGGAGGAGGCCGCGCGGGCGGAAGCTCACCCTGGACCTGGCACGGCTTCCCGCCACCGATCCGGCGAACCGGATCGGGAGTGTGCTGCAGGTGCCGGGAGGCCCCGGGGCCGAGGGGGTGGAGGACCTGAAGGATTCGGCGCCCGGCCTCACCGAGCTACGCCGCCGCTTCGACCTCGTCGGCTACAACCCGCGCAACACCGGGCTCAGGGAGAGGCTGCCGGCGGTGTGCTGGGGGATGGGAACGCAGCTGCTGGAACCCCGCGACCGCGAGGAGTACCGGGCCCAGGTGGCGAGGGTGGAGACGGCGGCGCGCAAGTGCCGGGACGCCGACTCCAGCGGCCTGTTCGACAACCTCGACTCCCTGTCGGTGGCACGGGACATGGAGGCGGTCCGCGAGGCCCTGGGCGAGCGGCGGCTGAGCTTCATGGCCAACTCCTACGGAGGGGTGCCCGCCGCCGCGTACGCGCGCCTGTTCCCCGGGCGCATCCGGGCGATGTACCTCGACGGGGCGGCCGACCAGGTCAACGGGTGGGCCAAGGTGCACCTGGACAACGCCTCCATCGGCGAGCGGATGTTCGGGCGGTTCGTCGCCTGGTGCGCGGCCGACGGCGCCTGCGCGCTGCACGGGGAGGACGCGGGCGCGGTCTGGCGCGCCCTCATCGAGAAGCTCGACCGCTCCCCGATCCCGATCTCGTCCCCGGAGTTCGGCGAGGGGAAGCTGAGCGGGTGGCACCTGAGGCTGATGAGCTTCCAGGCGAACCCGGGCCCGGACAACGCCTGGTGGAAGGCCTTCGCCACGTCGGTGGACAAGCTCAGGAAGGGTGACGCCTCCGGTTTCGCGGAGTCCGTCAACGGCAACTCGCGGATCTGGGCGACGCCCGCCCTGCGGGCGATCACCTGCCCCGACGACCGCGGCTTCACCGGGTACGACCAGTTCCGCGACGTCTCCCGCCGGATGCGGGAGGCCTCCCCCCACCTGGGCGCCGCGCCGTTCGACATGCTGGGCTGCGCCGGCTGGCCGCGGCCCGTCGCCAACCCGTCCCGGCCGCTGCCGGTCCGCGGCCTGCCGCCGTTCCTGGGAGCCGGGTCCTGGACCGACCACACCATGACCGCGAGCCTGGCCGGGATGGTGCCCGGTTCGGTCACCGTCCAGTACGACGGTCCCGGGCACGTCCTGTACATGCCGGGCAACAACGGGCCCGCCAGCCGCTGCGTGATCGGCCACGCCACCCGCTACCTCGTCGACCTGACGCTCCCCGCCCCGGGAACCGTCTGCCGCCCCGGCGAGTGACGCCCCCGTCCTCGTCCCCCGATCTGCCGCGTGCCCCCCTTCGCCCCCGGTGGCGGAGGGGTTCGTGTCCCCCGAGGAGCGGTCCGGAGAAGCCGCTCGTGAGAAGCCGTTCGCAGGAAACCGGCCGGTCCGGCGCGGGGGCGCGGGCCGGCCCGGCGGGCGTCAGACGACGCCGGCCTTGTGCGCGAACACGGCCATCTGCAGGCGGTCGCGGAGGTTGAGCTTGCTGAGGAGGTTGGACACGTGGAACTTGACGGTCGCCTGGCTGACGTACAGCTTGCTCGCGATCTCGGTGTTGTTCAGCCCGTCGGCGACCAGGGCCAGCACCTCGTGCTCGCGTTCGGTGAGCGACTTGACGGCCTCGGGCGGCCGGTACGGGAGCCCGTTCTCGAAGCGGCTCAGGAAGCTGCTGGCGACCTGCGGCGCGAAGAACGCCTCCCCCCGCGCGATCGCCCTGATCGCCCCGACCAGCTCGTCCTGGGCGCTGGAGCGCAACAGGAAGCCGCGGGCCCCGGCGCGCACGGCGTCGAACATGGCCTCCGGGTGCTCGGTCAGGATGACGCTGCGCACCGAGCCCGCCAGCGGGTCGGCGCGGAGCCGCTCGGTGACCTGGACGCCGTCAAGGCCGGTGAGCCGCTCGTCGACGAGGGCCACGTCCGGCCGCAGGCCCCTGGCCTTGGACACCGCCTCGAACCCGTCTCCGGCGTCCCCCACGACGCGCAGCCCCGGTTCGGCGGCGAGGATCGAGCACAGTGCCGTGCGCAGCAGTCTCTCCGAGTAGCAGATCAGCACCCGGATGTCCGTTCCAACCCCGTTGTTCATCGGTGTCTCATCTCAGGCGCGCGAGCGCGATGTGCCGTGACGGGACGAGGTCGGTGAGCGGTTCCCTGCCGGTGACGACGACGCCGGTGAAGCCGAGGGCCAGCAGCGGCGGCACTCGGCCCGCCGTCAGCCCGTCGTCGGCGCGGGCGTCGTCGAGCAGGAGCAGGCAGCGCCCGCCCGAGACCGGGGACGTCATGCGGGCGATGCGGGCCGGCCGCACGGCGTCGCGCAGCTCGCGGGGGTCGCGCCGGTCGCGGCCCAGGTCGAGGAAGAGGACGTCCAGCCCCATCCGCTGGCGCAGCACCAGGGCACACTGGGTGGCGAGGGTGGTCTTGCCGACCCCCGCGGGGCCGGTGACGGTCACCAGCGCGGGCTCCCCGCCACCGGAGGCGACCGACAGCGTGTCCTCGACCTCCCGCAGCAGCGGGAGCCGGCTCAGCGCGACCGTACCGCTCACCGAGGGCAGCGCCCACTCCGCAGGCGGCGCCACGGCGGGGGCGCCGAGCGAGCGGGGCGGGGTGGCCTCGAAGGTGAGGCGGTCCTCTCCGGTCAGCTCCAGGGCGGCGGCCAGGCGGCGCACCGAGGTGCGGTGCGGGTAGCGGGTACGGCCCCGCTCCAGGTCGCGCAGCGTGCGCACGCTCAGGCGGGCGCGCTCCGCCAGTTCCTCCTGCGTCAGCCGCGCCTTGTCCCGATGGGTACGCAACAGCTGGGCGAATCCCAGGCTGTCGGACAGAAGTGCAGACCTCACGTGAGCCCTCCCGGTGACGATCAGATGCCGTCACCGTAGGAAAAGCCGATTATCGCCGGATATCGCCGCGATATCGCCGGTCATTCCGCCTGGTCACCCCGTACGGGCGCTGGCAGCGTGAGCCTCATGCTTCCGACAGGACGGATACGGCGGCCCCCGGCGCGGTTACTCGACGACGCGGTCCTGACCCAGCGGTTCGACTGGGAGATGCGCACCCTGCTCCGGCACTACCGGTGGATCGAGCTGACCCAGACCGGCGAGTACGCCCGGATGGGCCTGCTCGGCCACGATGCGGCGGAGCGGATCCGCCGGACGGTGCTGGACCTGACGCCCGAGCAGGTCGGCGCCGAGCGCGCCGCGGCCATGTCGGACCCGCTGTTCGCCCTGGAGAGGTGCGTCCAGGCACGCGTCCCCGAGGGCGCGCACGCCTGGCACGTCGACCGCAGCCGCAACGACGTCCAGGCGTGCGCGCAACTGATGCTCGGCAGGGAACGGCTGCTGGAGACGGCGGCGGCGGTGGGCGGGCTGGCCCGCGCCACGCTGGGGACCGCGGCCGGGCACACCGAGTCGGTCATGCCGGGCTACACCCAGCACCAGACCGCGCAGACGATGACCTTCGGCTTCTACCTGGCCGCGCTCGCCGAGGCGGCGACCGACGCCACCGAGTCGCTGCTCGCGCTGTTCGACACGGTCAACCTCTGCCCGCTGGGCGCCGGGGCGATGGCCGGGCTGGAGCTGCCGTGGGACCGGGAGCGGATCGCCGTCGCGCTGGGCTTCGACGGCCCGCAGCCGCACGCGCTCACCTCGGTCGCCTCCCGCGCCTGGGTGCTGCGCTCGGCCGGGGAGCTGTCGGTGCTCGGCACCACGCTGAGCCGGTTCCTGACCGACCTGATCTGGTGGAGCGGGTCGAGCTGCCGGTTCGTCGACCTGCCGGACGAGCTCGCCGGGATCTCCTCGGCGATGCCGCACAAGCGGAACTTCCCGATCCTGGAGCGGGCCCGCGGGATGACCGGCCACCTGGTCGGGCTCTCGTACGACATCATGATCGGGCAGCGCAACACCGGCTACACCAACCTGGTGGAGGTCTCCAAGGAGAGCACCCGCTTCCTGGAGGACCTCTTCTCGACCTGCGGCACGATGCTGGCGCTGTTCGAGCGGGTGGTCGCGAACGTGCGGTTCCACCCCGAGCGGGCGGGCCGGGTGGCGCGCGACGAGCTGACGGCCGCCTCGACCGTCGCCAACCACCTCACCCTCGAACACGGCGTGCCGGCCAGGAGCGCGCAGGTCGTCGTCGGCTCCTGGATCTCGGCCGCCATGGACCGGCTCGACCCGGCCGCCACCCTCACCCCCGACCTGCTCTCGGCACCGGATCTCGTCGCCGCGGGCGAGCGGTTCGGCTTCACCCTGGCCGTCGGGGAGACCGAGGTGCGCGGACTGCTGGACGCCGAGGCGAGCGTGTGGCGCAAGCGGACCGGCGGCTCGACCGGCCCCGAGCAGGTCCGTCTCCTCCTGGAGCAGACCGGCGACCGGCTGGCCGCCGCCGAGCGGGGGGCCGCGGAGCGGTCCGGGTGGCTGCGGGAGGCCTGGGAACACACCACCGGCACGAAGGCGGGCGATCTGTCATGACCATCCAGATGCCGATCGAGGAGACCGTCGCCGGCCGGGCCGGCGGGGTCGGGCGGGGGCGGGCCCCCGGCACGTTCGGCGAGCTCCTGCAGGGAATCCTGGGACCCGGTACGGACTTCCTGGTGACCTTCCCCGTCGACCTGTACGTGGAGGCCGTCTTCGAACCCGACCCGCAGCTGGACCAGGTGATCGTCTCGCCGCCGCACAAGAACAAGGCGCGGCGCCTGGCCACCGGGATCCTGTCGCGGTACGGGGTGCACACCGGCGGCTGGCTGATGCTCAACAGCGCGCTGCCGGAGGGCAAGGGCATGGCCAGCTCCACCGCCGACCTGGTCGCCACCGCGCGGGCGGTGGACTCGGCCTTCCGCCTGAAGCTCCCCAACCGGCTGCTGAAACAGATGATGGCCGAGATCGAGCCGTCCGACGGGGTGATGCACCCGGGGATCACCGCGTTCTTCCACCGGCAGGTGCGGCTGCACCGGCGCATGGGCGCGCTCCCCCAGCTGACCATCGCCGGGATCGACGACGGGGAGAGCGTCGACACCGTCGCCTTCAACCGGTCGAGGAAACCGATCCCCGCCCACTGGGCGGTGCGCTACGGCGAGCTCCTGGACGACCTCACGCGCGCCGTGCGCGACCACGACCTGGCGGCGGTCGGCAGGGTCGCCTCCGCCAGCGCGCGGCTGTTCCAGACCTTCAACCCCAAACCCCACCTGGCGGCGGTGGAGGAGATCTGCCGCGACGTGGGCGGGCTCGGCACGGTCGTCGGGCACAGCGGTACGTGCCTGGGGATCCTGCTGGCCCGGCACGACCCCGAGCACGGTCCCCGGCTGGCCCGCGCCCTCACGGAACTGGAGCGGTTGGGGCGGCCCCTCATCGTCTGTAGGAGCACGAGCCGGACATGACACTGAGAACCGACGCGATCGACGCCATCGGCCGAACCCCGCTGATGCGCCTGCGGGCGACCGGCGGGGCGACCGTCCACGCGAAGCTGGAGCTGGCCAACCCGTACGGGATGAAGGACCGCGTCGCCCGGCAGGCGATCCTGACCGCGAGGGCCGAGGGGGTCCTGGCCGACGGCGGCCTGATCGTGGAGAGCTCCTCCGGCACCCTGGCCATGGGGGTCGCCCTGGTCGGCACGTACCTCGGTCACGAGGTGCACATCGTCACCGACCCGCGGATCGACCCGATCACCATGGCCAAGCTGGAGGCGCTGGGCGCCACCCTGGACATCGTGCCCGCCATGACCGGCAACGGCTGGCAGAGCGCCAGGCTGGAGCGGCTGCAGGCCGTGATGACCGCCAACCCGGGCGCGTTCTGGCCCCGGCAGTACGACAACCCGGCCAATCCGGCCGCCTACGACCGCCTCGCCGAGGAGGTCGTCTCGGAGATCGGCCGGGTCGACGTGCTGGTGGGCGCGGTGGGCAGCGGCGGCTCGCTGTGCGGGACGGCGCGGGCCCTGCGGCGGACCAACCCCGCGCTGCGCGTGGTCGCCGTCGACGCGGTCGGCAGCGCCATCTTCGGCCAGCCCGACGTGCCCAGGCGGCTGCAGAGCGGGCTGGGCAACAGCCTGGTCCCGGCCAACGTGGACTTCTCGGTCATCGACGAGGTGCACTGGCTGTCGGACCGGGAGGCGTTCGCCGCGACGCTGGAGCTGGCCTCGTACGAGAAGGTGTTCGCGGGCAACAGCTCGGGGTCGGCCTACCAGGTGGCGCGCTGGCTCGCCTCGCGGCTCGACCCGGACGTCTCGGTGGTGGTGATCTTCCCGGACCGGGGCGACCGGTACGTGAACACGATCTACAGCGCCGAGTACCGGGCCGCGCACGGTCTGACCGACCTGCGCCCGCCGCTCGCCCCCGACCCGATCCAGCTCACCGACACCGCCGTGACCTGGTCCTACGCGACGCTGGGCCGGGCCCTGGAGTACGTATGAACCCGGCCCCGCCTCCGTCTCCGACCCCGGCCCCGTCTCCGGCCCCGGTCCTCGTCTTCGTCGAGTCCAACACCACCGGCTCGGGGATGCTCGCCTTCGCCAGGGCGGCGGCGCTGGGCTTCACCCCGGTGCTGGCCACCGACACCCCCTCGCGCTACAGCGGGCTCGCGGCCACCGGGGTGCGGGTCGTCACGTGCGCCACCGGCTCCCCCGACACCCTGGCCGCGGAGCTGTGCCACGCCCTGGGGGAGATCGCCGAGATCGCCGGGGTGACCACGACCAGCGAGTTCTACACCGCCGCGGTCGCCAGGGTCGCCGCCGACCTCGGGCTTCCCGGCAACCCGCCGGAGGCCGTCGCCGCCTGCAGGGACAAGGGGCGGATGCGCCGTACCCTGGCGGCGGCCAGGCTGCCCTCCCCCGCCTTCGAGCTGGTCGGCCCCGGCGACGACTTCGACTCGCGGATCGTGGTCGCGCTGTCGCGGATCGCCCTGCCGTGCGTCGTCAAGCCCGTCGACGACACCGGCTCGCTGAGCGTGGTGCTCTGCTCCACGCCCGGGGAGGTGGCCGCCCACTGCCGGCGGATCATCTCGGCCGGCGTCAACGTGCGGGGGCAGGCCACCGCGAGGACCGCGCTGATCGAGGGATACCTGGCGGGCCCGGAGTTCAGCGTCGAGACGGTCAGCTCCGGCGGGTTCCACCGGTGCGTCGGCATCACCGCCAAGCGGGTGACGTCGCCGCCGCACTTCGTGGAGCGCGGGCACGTCTTCCCCGCGCCGCTGCCCGCGGAGGAGGTCCGGGTGCTCACCGGAACCGCGCTGCGGGCGCTGGCCGCCGTCGGGATCACCCACGGCGCCACCCACATCGAGATGAAGCTCATCGACGGTCACGCGTACGTCGTGGAGATCAACGCCCGGCCCGCGGGCGGCATGATCCCCGAGGTCATCGCGCGGGCGTGCGGCTTCGACCTGCTCGACGCGCACCTGCGGGCCGCGGCCGACCTGGACCAGCTGCCGCTGCCCGACCGCTTCACCCCCGCCGGCATCGCCTTCCTGCTGGCGCCGGACGGCGCCGGGGGCGGACGGGGGAAGGTCACGCTGCGGGAGGTGGCCGGGGTGCAGGACGCGGGCTCCGTGCCGGGGGTCGACGCGGTGACGGTCACCGCGCCGCCGGGCTCGGAGGTGCGGCCGGCCCGCAGCAGCTACGACCGGCTCGGCTACGTGATCGCGCACGCGCCCGGCCACAGCGAGCTGTACGACGCGCTGGACACCGCGCTCGGGCACCTGCGGCCTGTCCTGCTCCGCGAGCTGCCGTCGATCGAGATCCCCCGGCAGGGGTATCGCATCTCACCCTCCTGACCGTCCCCCGCCCCCCTGCCGTCACCACCCTTCGGCGCCCGTCCCCCGCCCCGGGGCACCCACCCCCTCCTGCCGTCACCCCGTCCCCCTCACCGTCACCGCCCCTCCCGGAACCCCCGATTGGAATCCCATGACGAGCGTGCTGGACACACCCCACCTGGTCGCCGGAGAGAACGACGACGGCGGCGGCGAGATCGAGCTGCGCAGCGACACCTTCACGCTGCCGACCCCCGAGATGCTGGAGGCCGCCGCGAACGCGCCGCTGGGCGACGACGTCTACGGCGAGGACCCGACGGTGGCCAAGCTGGAACGGCTCGCCGCCAACCTGCTGGGCAAGGCCGCGGGCTGCCTGATGCCGAGCGGCACCATGGCCAACCTCGCGGCGCTGCTGGCGCACTGCCCGCGCGGCGGCAAGGCGATCGTCGGCCACGAGTCCGACCTGTACGTCTACGAGGCCGGAGGCGCGTCGATGTGCGGCGGCATCGTCTACGAGCCGCTCGCCAACCTGCCGGACGGGACGATCAGCCTGGAGGACATCGCCGAGGCGTGCACGGTCGACCGCACCGACCCGCAGATCGCGCCTCCGGCGCTGGTCAGCCTGGAGACACCGCAGAACCGGTGCGGCGGCCTGCCGCTCCAGCTGGACTACCTCGCCGAGGTGGCCCAGCTGACGCGCTCGCACGGGGTGGCGCTGCACCTGGACGGGGCGCGCATCTTCAACGCCTCGGTCGCGCTGGGCGTCACCCCCGCGGAGATCGCCTTCTACGCCGACACGGTGCAGATCTGCCTGTCGAAGGGCCTGTGCGCGCCGATCGGGTCGGTCCTGGTGGGCGATCGGGCGATCATCGCCCAGGCCAGGCGGATGCGGAAGATGCTCGGCGGCGGCATGCGGCAGGCCGGCATGATCGCCGCCTGCGGCATCATCGCCCTCACCGAGATGACCGGGAGGCTCGCCGAGGACCACGAGAAGGCCGCCCGCCTCGCCCGCGGGCTGTCGCGGCTGCCGGGCGTCCGGCTGAGCCCCGGCCCGCCGATCACGAACATGGTGTTCTTCCGCGTGCGCGACGAGCGCTACACCACCCGGTCGTTCATCGCGGCGGCCCGGCGCCGGGGTGTCCGGGTGGAGGAGCTGGGCCACGGGCGGATCCGCGCGGTGACCCACGCGGGGGTCGGCACCGACGCCGTCGACCGGGCGGTCAAGGTCTTCGCCGAACTGCTCGCCCCCAGCGGCCGATGAGAACCCGCCGGGGCGGAGGAACCATGAGAACGAGCGGGAGCGACGCGGCGGGGCGCACCTCACACAGTGCCGGGAACGCACCGGCGGAAAGGCCGGAGGCCGGGGAGAAACCCGAGAAGGCGGGGACGACGAGCGCAGCCGGGAGCCCGGAACGGGAGACGAGAGGGAACACCGCGGGGAGCCCGGAGCCCGAGACGGGAGGGAGCGCCGTCCCCGCCGGGCTGGGGCGCCCGTTCCACCACCTGTGGGCGGCGTCCGGCCTGTCGAACCTCGCCGACGGCGTGCTGCTCGTCGGCGTTCCCCTGCTGGCGATCTCCCTCACCCGCTCGCCGCTGCTGGTGTCGCTGGTCAGCGCCGCCACGACGCTGCCGTGGCTGCTGCTGGCCCTGCACGCGGGCGCGATCGCCGACCGCCACGACCGGCGCCGGATCATGATCCTGGCGGGCTGGTCGCGTGCGGCCGTACTGGCTGCGACGGCCGCCGCCGCGTGGTCCGGTGTGCTGACCCTGCCGGTGCTGGTGGCCGCGGTGCTGCTCGCCGGGGCCGCGGAGGTGTTCGCCGACACCTCCGCCCAGTCGGCGCTGCCGACGACCGTGGCCGGCGACCGGCTGGAGGCGGCCAACGGGCGGCTCGTCGCCACCCAGACGCTCGGCAACCACTTCCTCGGAGCCCCGCTCGCGGGCCTGCTGGTCGGCCTGGCCGGCATGGCCTCCACCGCCGTCTTCGGGACGGCCGCCCTGCTGTACGCGGGCGCCGCGCTCCTGCTGCTCGGCATGCGCGGCCGGTTCCGACCGGAGAGCGCACCGGCGCAGGCGCTGCGCGCCGACATCGCCGACGGCATGCGCCACCTGTGGGGACACCGCGCCCTGCGCGGCCTGGCCGCGTACTCCGGCGTGCTCAACCTGGCCTACGGCGCGTACTTCGCCGTCTTCGTGCTGTGGGTGGTCGGCGGCGGCTCCCGGGTGGGGCTCACCCCTGGCCAGTACGGCTTCCTGGCGGCCACGCTGGCGGCGGGAGCGGTGGCCGGGTCTGTGCTCGCCGGGCGGCTCACCCGGCTGGCCGGTGAGAACGGCGCTCTAGTGGGCGTCACGCTGCTCAACGGCCTCCTGCTGCTGGTGCCGCTGCTCGTGCCCTCCCCGCTCGCGGTCTTCCCCGCCGCCGCGGGCATCGGCGCGGCCAACGCCGTCACCAACGTCGTCTCCGTCTCGCTGCGCCAGCGGCTCATCCCCGACGGCCTGCTCGGGCGGGTGAACGCCACCTGCCGCCTGATCGGCATGGGCGCCATGCCGCTGGGCGCCGCGGCCGGCGGCCTGGTCGCCGCCCTCGCGGGCCTGCCCGCGGTCTTCTGGGCCGCCTGCGCGCTCTCCCTGCTCGGCGCCGCCCTGGTCCCGCGCGGCGGGGAGGCCGGGAGTCCGGTACGGGACCGCCTCGGGGCCGCGAACGGCGGGTGAGGACACCGAAACCGGCCCGCCACCGGGAGGTGGCGGGCCGGCGCGTGCGTGCCCGGAGGGAGGGGGTCAGGTCACCGTGCAGGTGAGGGTGGGAGTCAGGTCGCCGTGCAGGTGGGGGTGGGGGTGCCGCCGGTGCCGGAGGCGGTGAATCCGAAGGAGGCGGAGGCGCCGGCGCCCAGTGAACCGTTGTAGGCGACGTTGCGGGCGGTGACCGCGGACCCGCTGGTCGTCACGGTCGCGCTCCACGCCGAGTTGACCCTCTCACCGTTGGCGAAGGTCCAGTTCACCGTCCAGCCGGTGATCGCCCTGGAGCCGGCGGTCACGCTCACGTCGGCCTGGAAGCCGCCGGACCACTGGGAGGTGACGCGGTAGGTGGCCGAGCAGCCGCCCGGGCCCGGGGTCGGGGTGGGCGTGGGGGTCGGGGTGGGAGTCGGCGTGGGGGTCGGGGTCGGCGTGGGGGTCGGGTCGGGGTCCGTGCCGCCGGTGAAGTTGACGTCACTGCAGAAGTAGTACGACTGGTCGAGGTGGCTGGCCTGCCAGACCGTGTAGACGATGTGGTGGCCGCTACGGCCGGGCGCGTTCACCGGGATGGCCGTGCTGGTGCC
This sequence comes from Streptosporangium sp. H16, assembly GCF_051918855.1. Classification (NCBI taxonomy): domain Bacteria; kingdom Bacillati; phylum Actinomycetota; class Actinomycetes; order Streptosporangiales; family Streptosporangiaceae; genus Streptosporangium; species Streptosporangium sp. H16. The sequence goes on along the minus strand of NZ_JBPXMD010000014.1, from coordinate 103,986 downwards.
GGTGGGCCTGCTGCCCAGCTGGTTGACGAGTTCCAGGTCACTCCACCTCAGCTGCTGGGTCTTGGGGTTGAAGCCCTGCTTGGTGACGTAGACGCGGATGTAGTCCGCGCCGTGCGAGGCCTGGTCCAGCAGGTTCATCGTGAACGAGGCGGGACGGTCCACGGTCTTCCACGCGCCCACCGTGTCCATGGAGTTGTAGCGGCCGCCCTCGGTCCGGCCGCCGCTGCACAGCTGCCCGTCGGGGATCGCGGCCTGGTGGTTGCCGCCGACGCCCTCGCGGAACAGCCCGTTCCAGTTCCACATCGCGTTGGGGTTGCTCTGCCAGGCCTGCCAGCACATGGGGTCCTGCTGGGCCATGGCCGGGTTCTGGAAGTCACCCCCCCAGCGCTCCCAGCAGCCGTAGTTGCGCGAGGGCGGATCGCTGATCGAGCCGTGCGCGGCGGCGGGGCCCGCCGTCACGGTGGTGAGCGCGAGCGCGGTCGCGACCGCGACCGCCGCCGCGACGACCATCCGCCAGATCGGGATCCGGTGGAGGGAGGCGACGCCGGGCGCGTGGGACTGGTCGCGCAGGAGTCGGAGCGTACGTGACCTCATCGGTGCAGGTCTCCTTTTCGAGTGCCGGGGGGGGGACGAGTCCTGGCGCGCCAAGTGAGGGCGGAGTCCTCACGCCAGAGGGTCCCCACCGTCGCCCAATCCGCATACGGGGGGCAACAGTGATCTACGGCTCCCGAAGGGAGACCGGCCTGGAGCTGGCCATACGCCACAAAACGTATGAAAGGTTCATTTCCGAATGATTTTCCCCGGGGGCAGCCTCCGGCGGAACTGACGTGCGACCCGCCGCATGGCCGTCCTCCCGGGGGCGTCACACCGCCCGGGCCGGGCCCGACCGGAGACGTGCGGTCTCGCGTGGGACATAACGAGATCTAGCTGAACGACACCGACCGCAGGCTGCAGTTGGTGAGCCATGGCCCGGGGGAGACCGGTGCCGCGGAGCAGGCCCAGCTCGCGGTGATGCCGGTCGTTCCAGCGGGAATGCCGGTGAGGTTGGCCGACCCGCTGAAGTCGCCGTACGGGTAGTGGCCGCTGCTGCACAGGGCCGTGACCCCCATGGACGTGGCCCCGTCGGGCAGCGTCTGGGTGAACTGGAACGCGTGCGTGGCGGGGACCGCGACCAGGCCGGGGGTCGCCGAGGGCGGCGAGGTGGAGAGCCGCACGTTCGAGGGATACCAGTCGCGAATGTCTCCGAAGTGGTTGGAACTGACGCAGTCCACTGTGGCATGCAGTACGGCGGTGGTCGCGGCGGCGGGCTGCGCGAGGCCCACGATGCCCAACGTGCCGGTGACGACCAGCGCGGATCCGAGCGCCAGCCCTCGACGAACCAGTGTCGCAGCGAACATCGCCGTTCCTCCTCAATGCCTCTGACATCGGCCACCGCGAATTCAGCATCCTTCGTACGGCACGGTCAACGGCCGAGCGATTTCAACAGAGCCACAACCATCACGGCGGCGATATCCCGAAGACCGAATCCATCGCCGGTCAATTCGGTGTTTTTCCGGGGAACGACCGCCGGGTAGAACTTACAACCAGCGGCGTTGACGCAATTCCTACGGATGCCGGACCGGAAGGCATATGCCTGATGTTTCGGTCTGCCGGTCGCGCGCCGCATCCGCCACCCTTGAAAGATTCATCGGGTCGGCATCCCGAGCACCGCGCCCCGAACGATCCCCCTCCCCCGGGGCAACGGCCTCGTCGTCGCCACCGGACGCGACGGTTCGGGCACGTCCGATTTCGCCGAAGCCTCCGAAATGGCGTTGACCGGACAGAACTCACGCCGGAACACCAGATCGCAGGTCTGGACGAGCGGTTTTCTGAGTCAGACGCGCACCTCCGCGGTGTGGGCGTACCCGCGGCTGCCGCCCACTTCCACCTTGAGCGCGGTCCTGGCCCTGCGCACGCTACGGTCGCTTTCCCTGACCGATCTCACCGGCCAGGGCAACGTGATCTTCACCTCGTCGACGGTCCTGGACGGGTCGGACACCGCGAGCCGTACCCGCTCGCCGGCGCGGTGGACCAGCAGCGCGCAGGGACCGTCGACGGTGAGCGGTCCATCTTGGGTCTCGACGGTCCCCGCGCGCCAGAAGACGGCGGCGATCACGCCGTCGCGCGAGATGGCCTGCACCGCCGCCGAGTTGGCGAGGATCTCGATCCGCCCCTCATAGGCCTCCATCTGCGTGATGGAGGCATCGGGCAGTACGGCGTAGGCGTAGCGGGCCCTGCGGGGATCGACGCCGTGGTCGATGAGGATCGTCGTGTAGTGCCTGGTGACAGCAGAGGTGTCGCCACCGGTGGTGGCGCCCTTGTCGATGTCGCGCCAGCGGCCGGTGCGCTCCTTGCGGATCACTTTCGCATCGGCGCCGTCGAGCAGCGCGTAGCCGGCCACACCGGACAGGTGGATCCAGCCCTCGCCCCGGGTCAGCGGTGGATGCCGGTCGTGGGTGTTGCGGTTCTCCACGATGGTCTCGACACGGCGGCCGTCGGAGGCGGTGATGCCGGCGCCGAGGGCGATCACCGCGTCGTCGAGCAGGAACCACGCCTTCCTGGCCCGCAGCGAGGAGCCACCGGCGATCAGCCTCATGGCCGCCACGCCGTACTCGCCGTCGAGTGCCACGCCGCCCGCCCACGGGGTGGGGGGCAGGCGACGGTGGTCGTGCGGGAGATCGGCGCGTCTGCGGGTGTCGACCGTCGTGCCCGGCAGCCGGTACGGGTCGATCGTGGGCCACAGGTCGTCGTTCCAGTGGGTGAGGTCGCCGGTGTAGAGGTAGGTCATGCCGTCGCCGGTGTACCAGCCGTGCAGATTCTCCCGGTTCATGGCCTCGGCCGCGCCGGTGCGCTGCGAGCTCATCGCGATCGCGTACGCCCAGGTGGGACGGCGGTGCACGACCCGGTCCATGTCGGCGAAGACGTACGTGCCCGTCGTGCGCGAGCCGACCGGCACCGAGGGGTCGGCCAGCAGGGCCGTGGCCCTGGCGATGCTCGCCGGCGGTGCGAACGCGCCGTAGGGGGTGGCCTGGTTGCGGGTGAGCCAGCCTTTGACCAGCGGTCGCCAACGCCGGGCATGGCGCTCGGGTGCCGTCTCCAGCAGGGTGAGGACGGCCTCGACCGCCTTGTGTCCCGAGTGGTGGTCACGGTGGCCCTGCACCGAGATCTGCCGGCCGCGTACGCAGTCCATCATCAGCCCGTCGAAGACGAACGGCACGAACGAGCGGTCCACGAGGTCGTAGACGTCGCCGATGCCGGTGATCTCCCACGGTGACCCGGAGAGCATGGCGATCAGCTTGGCCACGCTCTCCAGGTAGTCCACGCCGTAGCTGCCGGTGTAGGGGTACACGTCGTGCTGGATGAACGATCCGTCACGGTAGAAGCCGTCGCCCGGGCCCCTGGTCGGCCGCAGCAGGTCGGAAACCGCGTTTCTGGCCCGCCTGACGAGGCGGGCGTCGTGGGTGAGCACTCCGCGCATCGCCACCGCCATGGCCTTGCCCGCACGGTTGGCGCCGGTCTCGACGACCCCGGGGTGGCTGACGCGGCGCTCCGGGTCGGGGCACCAGCGGCGCACGGGGCGCAACCAGCGCTCGATGCGGCCTGAGGGCAGGCCGTCGTACAGCAGGGCGCAGGTGTCGGTCAGCGCGCGGGGGACGCCGATCTCCCACCAGAACCAGTTGCTACCCCGCCGGTCGAGCCCCTCGTGGTAGGCGTGCTCGTAGAGGAAGTCCAGCGCCCTGACAGCGGTCCGGGCGACCTGGCCGTCCTGGTGCATGGCGGTGCCCGGCGTGGCCCAGGCCAGCGCCAGCGTGCGCATGCGGTTGTAGGAGCGGTTGAAGTTGCCCGTCCGGGGGTCCGACAGCGGCAGGTCGGACCACAGGCTCGGGCGACCGGCGGCGGGCTTCAGCTTGCGCAGCACCGCGTTGGCCGAGCCCTCGAGCGCCCGCGTCCTGTCGGTATAAGAACTGTCGGTATGAGCGGAGTCGTGCGACCCACCGGCCAGTAGGCTCACCCACCGCTCACGCGCGGCGTCGAACGCCGCGGCGCCGGCCGCCTCGGCCGGTCTGTCCCACAGGGCGAGACCGGCCACTGTCGCGGCGCCCAGCAGGGCGGACCGCCGGCTGAGGGGGTGGATCATGAAGGCTCTTCCGGCGGTAGGGCAGATATCAGATGAAAAGATCATAGGTGGACAGGTGAGTGGGCTGTTCAACCCCGGTGACGGTGAGCGGGCGTACGAACGGCATGACAACCGGCACCGTCCCCATCGCTCACGAGACCGTCGACCACCTCAACCACCACGTGCCCCTGCTCCACCCGGAGATCTCGATCAGGTCCGCCTGCAACGCCGACAGATACTCGACGGCCTGATCGACCAGTACCGGCGGCCCGCATGGACGAGGCGGACAACCGCAGACCAGAGGCCACACCCGGATTTCCGCACCCCACAAGATCTTCGATCCTGCGGCGATCGCCGAGGTGCTGACCGCAGATCCGTCGCGTATCCGCGTCTCTCCGGAATTGTTTCCGCGTGTCTTCGCTGTCTTGCAGGGGCTTGCTCGTCATGTCGAGCGGCAGGGGTATCGGCTTGGGATGCCGACGAAGAATCCCAAGGTCGCCTTCCACATCCTGATGGACACCCGGCGGCGGGGAGTCGAACTCGCCGAGGAGCGGCAATTGATAGATCCGCCACCACCGCGTCCGCTGTTTCGACCGCACAGCGGGCCGCCTCGGCGGAAGCTTCGTCCGCCTGTAAATTACATGACCCGCCACGAAGAAACACATGATGGGCCAGATTCCGGTAGCCGAGTGTTCAATACCGTCTTTACCTCGGCCCGTTTGAAAATTATCCTCAGTCGATCAAAAGATCCGTCCTATAGGAGAAGCATGCAAAAAGGTACTCGGCTCCGCCGGCTCGGCCTCGTCTCAGCGGTGGTGGCGGCCGGCCTGGCGACCACACCCGTGGCCGCACACGCCGACGGCTATGACACTCCCCGCAGCGCCACTGCCGTGGGGGCGGGCAACACCTACGCGGCCGGGTTGGCGGCGGCCGAACAGCGGGCTCGGGCGGCCGTCCTCGCGGTCGGCCACGACTGCACCCCTGGGACCTATAGCACCATAACGACCTATATCTCCCCGGGCGGCGGCACGTGGGTCTTCCAGTCCACTCACCAGGCGATGTGCGTCGACTGATCAAGCTCGGCCTCTGCCGGGCAGCGGGGCAGGGTGGCCCCGCTGTCCACGGCGGAGGCCGATCCGTAGCAGTGCCCGCCCGTCTTCATCGCCAACGCCCCGGCGGAGCATCTCAGCCTGGATCCACCGAGCCGAATCTGACACGAATGCCGTAAAACACGAGGAATTGCCCTCCGGCCTGGGATGATGGGAGTTCCTGAGGCTTCCGTCAACCAGTTCGAGATGGCACCTCCAAAGTACAAGTCTTTCATGCTCCGGCCAAGACCCATGCGATCTTCGACGAGGAGTACCTGGTCGCCTATGCGGGGCTGGTGTCGGTGATGCGGCCGGCCGAGCGCTGCGGTCTGGACGGGCGGGTGGGCGAGCACGTGGCGAGCGCCGACCCGCCCCTCACTCGCCGAGTGCGGGGGTCAGGTAGCCCACCAGCATCGTCTTCAGCTCGGCGATGAGCTCGGCGGAGCGCTGCGGCGGCGCCGAGGCGACAAGCGGCATGACCGCCTTCACCGTCGCCAGCGACATGGTGGCCAGCGTGAGACAGCGCTCCTGGTCCAGGTGCGGGGCGCGTATCGAGAGGACCTGCGCGACGCGCGTGGCGATGCCCGTGTGGAGCTGCTCGGAGGCCCAGGCCAGGCGGTCGCCGGTCGCCGAGCCGTGCAGCAGTGCCCAGTAGGCGGGGCGGCCGCCCTTGAAGTCGGCGATCTCATCGACGAGTTGGCCGACCAGCTCGGGCAGCGGTATCCGCGTCACGTCGCCGGTCAGCCGCTCGTTCCAGTGCTGCCGCCTGCCGTCGGTGAACCGGGCGAGCAGGGCCTCCAGGATCTCTTCCTTGTTATGGAAGAACTGGTACAGCGAGCCCGGCGACATCCCGGCTCGCGCGGCGATCGCGTTGGTGGTCGCCTCGGCGTAGCCGATGTCGGCGATCACCTCCTCCGCCGCGTCGAGGATCTCCTCCATGCGTTTGAGGCCGCGCGCCTGGCGGCGTACAGGCTTGCGTGTCTCGACCACGGATCACCGTCCACGTTGACAAATGCGAGCTTTTACTTGTATTTCTGATTCCAACGCTAAATACGAGTAGTTTACCGACTTCGGGGTTGATCAAGATGACCGTCCGCACCCATGCCCCTCCGCTGGCCGCGCCGCCGGTGCCCCCGCTGCGCCGCCTCGGCTACCTGCTGGTACGGCGCCGCCGCCTGGTGATGATCCTGGCCCTGCTCGGCACGGTCGTCATGGGCACGCTGGCGGCCGGTACCGTGAGCGGGCTGTCCCTCGCCCGCTACGACGCGCCGGGCTCGGAGTCCGACCAGGCGCAGAACGAGCTGGCCGAGCGGTTCGGCACGGGTAGTGCCGACCTCGTCCTGCTCGTCACCGCCAGGGGCGGGAACGTGGACGACCCCGCCGTGGCCGCCGCCGGCCGGGAGCTGACGAGCCGGCTGGCCGCCTTCGACGGCGTGGCCGAGGCCGCCTCCTACTGGTCGCGGGGTACCCCCGCGACGCTGCGCAGCGAGAACCGCGCGCACGCGCTCGTGCTCGCGCGCATCCCGGGGGACGCCAACCTGGTCAGGGGACAGATCCTGCCGCGAATCATCCCCGAGGTGACCCGAGGCGACGACACGATCACCGTTCAGGCGGGCGGCGGGGAGGAGGTCTACCGCCAGACCGTCCCGCTGGCCAGGCAGGACTTCGTGCGGGCCGAGATGGTGATCTTTCCCCTGGTGTTCATACTGCTCTGGATCTTCCTGCGCCGCCTGGTGGCGGCCGTGGTGCCCATCGTGCTGGGCGTCTTCGTGATGGTGGTCTCGCTGGCTCTGATCCGCCTGCCGCTGCTCTACTCCGATGTCTCCACCTTCGCGCTCAACCTGACGCTGGCGCTCGGCCTCGGCCTCGGCATCGACTACGCGCTGTTCATAGTCTCGCGGTTCCGCGAGGAGGTACGGCTGGGCCATGACCGGCATGAGGCGGTCGCCAGAAGCGTCGAGAAGGCAGGCCGTACGGTGATCTTCAGTGGGGTGACCGTGGCGGCCTCGCTCGCGGTGCTGCTGCTGATGCCCTTCGGCTTCTTCCGGTCCTTCGGCTACGCGGGGATCGCGGTGGTCATCGGGGGAGTGGTCGGTGCCATGATCGTCCTGCCCGCGGTGCTCGCCGCGATCGGTGACCGGGTGCTGCCCCGCCGTACGAAGGAGGAGAACGGCACGTTCTGGCGCGGCCTGGCCACGCGCGTCATGCGCAAGCCGCTGATCTTCGGCGGAGTGGCGACGGTGGTGCTCCTGCTGCTCGGCTCGCCCTTCCTCGGGCTGAACTTCGGCGTCGCAGACGACCGCATCCTGCCCACCTCGGCGCCGGCGCGGCAGACCTCCGAGGTGATCCGGGCGGAGTTCCCCGCGGAGGAGAGCGACGCGCTGCAGGTCGTCTCCGCCGGGGCCGCCGACGCGGCGGAGGTGCCCGGCTACGCGGCCGCGCTGTCGCGGCTGCCCGGGGTCGCCCAGGTGGACTCGGCGGCGGGATCCTACGCCGGGGGGCAGCGGGTCGGCGACGGCGATCCCGGGCGGTTCCAGGGCGACGAGGGGACCTGGCTGTCCGTGGTGCCGGCCGCGGAGCTGATGGAGCGCGATCCGGTGGGCCTGGTGCGGGACGTGCGGGCGCAGGCGGCGCCGTTCGAGGTGCTGGTCGGCGGCTACCCAGCAGAGCTCGGCGACTACCGGCAGGCGGTGGTGGACCGGCTCCCGCTGCTGCTCGGGCTGATCCTCGTGGTGACGTTCGTCATCCTGTTCCTGATGACGGGAAGCCTGCTGATCCCGTTGAAGGCCACGGTGCTCAACCTGCTGAGCCTGTCGGTGATGCTGGGCGCGCTCGTGTGGATCTACCAGGATGGGAACCTGTCGGGCCTGCTCGGCTTCACCGCGACGGGCACCCTCGATCCGAGCATTCCCATCCTGATGTTCTGCATCGGGTACGGGCTCTCGATGGACTACGAGGTGTTCCTGCTGTCGCGGATCAAGGAGGAGTACGACCGCACGGGCGACACCGTCGCCGCCGTCACGGCAGGGCTCCAGCGCAGTGCTCCGCTGATCACCGCCGCCGGTGCGATCCTGGCGATCTCCTTCGCGGCCTATGTCACCGCGGGCGTCTCCTTCGTGCAGATGCTCGGCGTCGGGATGGCGGTGGCGATCCTGGTGGATGCCACGATCATCCGGGCGATCATGGTGCCGGCCTTCATGCGGCTCGCGGGCCGGGCCAACTGGTGGGCGCCCGGCCCCCTGCGGCGGCTGCACGCGCGGATCGGGCTGAGCGAGTGATCCGTGCGCGCCCGGTTGTTCGCGTCCACCCGGACGCGCCCGGGGTTCAGGTGAGGTAGCGGGCCCAGATCTGCTCCACGACGGGCTCGCGCTACTCGGCGACGCCGCACGCGGCCGGGTCCTGGTGCTGGTCACCGACGGTCAGGTCGACAACGAGGACCAGATCCTGGAGCGGGTGAGCGCGGGCCTGTCCGGGGTGCGGGGCCGCGTCTCACCAGCCGAAACGGCCCTCGCGGAGGAATTGGACCGAAGAATGATCACAAAAATTCACGCCGTGGATCCAGGCTCAGGGACCGAGTAGCCGAAGACAGTCGACACGCCTGCTTGCTCACAGCGCTGACCGAAGGCAATCGAGGTGTATTGACCCCCTTATTGCTGTGGGGAATCACCCGGCCTCGGGGCGGCGCTGGTGCAGCGCCATCGCCAGCGCATCGGTCACCAACTCGGTGCGCATGTGCTCGGCCATCGCCCAGCCGACGATCCGGCGCGGTTCAGGCTCATACTCCGGCTGAGCGTAGAAAGCGCGAAGGTCGGACACCCGATTCCGTAGAAGGCCCGGCCTCACCTCCAACACCCACCGGGGGTGCGGCACGCCCAGCCTGCCCCCAGAAGTGATCAGGCAAACGCAATGAACAACGACAGATGCGTGTTCCGCCACGGATCGGTCCATCCGATCAAAGTGTTACTCCTGGGACGGCTTCGGCCAGTACTTAGGCGGAGCGAAAGCGGGATCGACGACGCGCAGGCGACTGGCCGGGGTCGGGTCGATGCCGCGTAAGGTCACCAGGCGCTTGCCCGTCCGCCCCGGTGAGGAGATTCAACGCAGCGGGCAGTCCGGCGGCGACGGTGGCGATCGCCAGGCCGATTCCGATCATGCCGGGGTGCTTGTGTGGGTATTCGATCCGGTGCAGCCCGGAAGCGGCGATCGCCTCGACCTCCCGGGGGCGCTGCATCTGCCGGGCGTCGTTGGTCAGGATGACGTGGAATCCCTCGGCCACCGCTCGGGGGTAGAGGTTTTCGTCCCGGGTCCCAGACCAGCGGTCGAGATCCAGCAGATGGACGATCTCATGCCCCAGCACGAAGGCGATGATGGCCTGGTGGAGCGGCCGGGACACGTTCTCATCCAGCAGCAGCCTCACGTGATTCCTTGGGGGGATCGTAGCTGTTGACGTAGTCGGCGAAGTCGGCGGCATCCAGGGCCGCCGTAGGGGTGACGCTCGGGTAGTACTCGGAGATCCGCTCCGGGGGGAGCCCGTCTCGAAGGAGAGCGGCGACCTCGTCATAGGGAACGCGGGTGCCCTCGATCACCGGCACTCCGCCGCGAACCGCCGGGTTCACCGTCACATGCGCGCGAGGCCTCAGCAACGGCGGGATGTGCCTGCCGTCGCGGTAGAACGGCTGCAGGACATCGACCATCTCGTGGATGACCACGTTGGCTTTCCTGCGTACCAGGTCGACCGCCTGGTCGGACTCGGCCAGGTAGATGCTGCTGCCGTCGGCGACCAGTGTGTACGACGAAAGGTGATCGTGCTCCTGCAAATCGCCGCGGAGGGTATCGAGCGCCCGCCTGATCTTTTGCAGCGAGGCGTCGTTGCGCAGCTTGACGCAGGTCCGCAACGCCACCACATCGCGGAAGGAGTAGAGAACGGGCCGGGTGCTGGAGATCTCCGGAATCAGCACCGCGCCACGGTTGGCTCCGGCCTTGCGCCAATGGGCGAGCTGGCGGAGCGTGGCACCCGACAGCGCCGCCGCCAGCTTCGAGTCAAACGCCATCACCTCAGCCCCTCCCCCACTCCGTGATCCGAACCCCTGCCCGGACATCATCGCAAATCCCGCCGAGCAGGTCAGGCACTATGCGACCTCGCCCTGCACTGTTTCGAGGGCTTTTGGCGGAGCGCTGATGTCCCACAGGACATCAGCGCTCCGCCAGGGACCGCCCGTCCGCATGACTCTCGTGTGTTCAGGCGGCGAGAGCGTGGTTGAGGTGGTCGTGGAACTCACGGACCATGATGCTGCCCTTGTACGGCTCAAGCTGGTCGGCGAACCGTTGGATCAGCTCGACCGAACGGGTGGAGGTCAACGCCTTCGCCGCCGGAATCGTGGCCCGTGCGACGTCGATGGCCTGCTCCAGCTCACCCATCCCCAAGTACGCCTCGGCGGCATGTACCCGATTGAGCTGGGCGGATCTGGGGAGACGTGCACTGAAAGCGGTCACGGCCGCCTCCGCGTAGTTCACCGCCCGCGTGTGGTCGCCGAGCAGCCGCCAGCAGTTGCCCGCCTCCGCGTTCAGCTCCGTCTCCTCGTACCTACTCGTCCACACCGGATCGCGATCGGTGGCACCTTGGGCGTGGACGTTCTCCGCCTCCACCAGCAGGCGTTCGATCTGTTTGGCGTCGTGCCCGTCGCGAGTCTCGGCCGGTCTGGTACGCAGAGCCATCGCCCACGCCTCCCGGGTCAGCATCAACGCCATGACCCGAGGAGACGCCTGCGCCCGGCGAGCGGTGTCGGTCGCGGCTCGCGCCAGCCATACCGCCACGGTGCCCTGGTCCAGGTGAATCGCCTGGCGGGTCAGCGTCGCCAGCGCCCAGGCCCCGGTCAACGGGTCACCCCCCGTCTTCGCCAGCCGCAGCGCCTGGCCGAAGTGCTGCTGCGCCTGGCCGTGACGGCTCAGGTCGAAGGCGGTCCAGCCCGCCAGCCAGGCCATTCCCGCTGCTGCTCGCATGAGCTCCGATCCCACCCGGTCGTCGTAGCGGCCCCGCAGCAATGGGGTCACCGTCTCGTGCAGATACCGCACGACCACCGGACGGACCAGTCCGGCCCCAAACTGCTGGTCTATCTGGCCGAACGCCTTGCAGGCCTCGTCGATCCCAGCGACGTCGGTCAGATCCACCGTGCACTTGCCCTCCTGCTGCGCGACCGTCCTGGGCGTGATGCCGTAGTTCCACGACATCAGCCACTCACCCAGCACCGAGGGCACGAACGGCAACGAGGCCAGTAAACGACGCCGGGACGCATCCATCTCGTACCTCCACAACATCGCGGCCGACTTCACCGTAGCCGCCACCGAGATGTCGCCGTAGTCCGTGATCGGCCACGATGATGTCTCCCCGTAGGACCAGCCATCTATCCAGCGTTCGACTTCCAGCGCGTCCACCTCGAACGCGGTGGCGATCTTCGCCCGGTGCGAAGCTCGGACGCCCTGCTCGCCACGCTCCCACCGCGCCCAGGTTGTCTGCCCGACCCCGACCGCCTCCGCCGCCGCCACCTGACTCAGCCCACGCTGCCTGCGCGCCCTGATCAACTCCGGACGCCCCTCACGCTGCCGCGACTCACCCACAACCGCCTCCCTGAGGTAATCGATTGACTACTCATTGTCATGGCGGTGAGTCTCATCGCGCTACCGTAGACAGCGAAACGACCACCAAACGCCCCCTTCGGCTGCACACCGCCCACCTGTGGTAAAGGGCCAGCCTGGGGCATAACCTCCCCTTCAGGAACGTGAGCAACGAGCCGACCGCGACGGCCATCCCTCGCACCGTGCCGCTCAACGACCACCAAACGCCTTCCTCAGGCTCTCGGCTCGTCCTCCTGTGAACAACGGGCTGACCTCGGCGTTCATCTCTCTCCGTGCCGTGCCGTTTCCTGCTGTGCACCGTCATCGACAGCGAACGGAGTCGTCCCATGCGGCCAACCGACGGCCTGCCCCCAGGTCCACCCGACCAACCCTCTCGCCCGCTGCCGCCTCGGGCAGACCTCGGTGGGCGGTACGCCACCGGAGAGCAGCCCAGCGACGTCCGGGTGATGGTCAAGGTTCTCCAGCCCGGCTCGGCCTCCCGCCGGGCCCGCGCCCTCCTCCGTGAGGTGCTCCAGGACACCAGCCTGGACGAGGACGCCATCTCCGACGCCGAACTCGTCGTCGCCGAACTCGCCGCCAACGCCGAGAAGCACGCCTGCCCGCCGTACGAACTGCGTGTCATCAGCGTGGACGCCGTCCCCACCTGGTGCGAGATCTCCGACGGCGACCCCGACCTCTATGAGATCGGCATCATCTTCAACCTGCTCCGCTCGGTGGACGAGATCGGCCTGCCGCTACTCGCCGAGAACGGCCGGGGCCTGCTCCTGGCCCACCGGCTCTCGCACGGTCACTGCCACGTCCACGCCACCACGACCCTCACCACCGGCACCCCCGCCAAGGCCGTCACCTTCACCCTGCCCACCCGCCCCGACAACCGGCGCACCTTCTCACCTCTCCCTGACCTCGGCACCGGCCTCGCCGCCCTCAGCCGCTGGGCCGACCGGCCCCCTCTCCCCTGACTCCTGAAACCCCGTGCTTCCAGCGGTCCCACCCTCATAAGAATCTGTGGTCCACGATGATGAACTTGGTGTGGTTACGTCCAAAATGACCGAAGAAGCCGAGTTCGCTTCCTGGAAGGTCAACGAGGAAGCGCCTCTCCAGGAGAGGTGAATCCCGTCGGCCGGGGCCGTTCATCGGCCCTCGGCACCGGCCGACGGTTGGGATCAGCTGGGCTCGTAGGCGAGGTTGGGGCGCAGCCAGCGCTCGACCTCGGCGAGGTCGAGGCCACGGCGCCGGGCGTAGTCATCGACCTGGTCCCTGCCGAGGCGTCCCACGGTGAAGTACCTCGACGACTCGTGGGCGAAGATCAGCCCGCTGACGCTCGCGGCCGGGGTCATCGCGAAGGACTCGGTCAGGCCCATGCCGAGCTTGTCGGCGCCGAGCAGCTCGAACAGCTCCCGCTTCTCGCTGTGGTCCGGGCTCGCGGGGTAGCCGAGCGCGGGACGGATGCCGCGGAAGCGCTCGGCGTGCAGGTCCTCGATGAGGGGATCGGCGTCGGGCTCGAACCAGCCGCGCCGCGCCTGTAGGTGGATGTGCTCGGCGAACGCCTCGGCCAGGCGGTCGGCGAGGGCCTTCACCATGATCGACCGGTAGTCGTCGTTCTGGGCCTCGTAGCGGGCCGCGAGCTCCTCGGCACCGTGCACGGCCACGGCGAACCCGCCCAGGTGGTCCCCGGCCGGGGCGATGTAGTCCGCCAGGCACCGGTTGGGCCGGCCGTCGGGCTTGGCCGTCTGCTGGCGCAGCATCGGCAGCCGAAGACCGTGCTCGAGCACGATGTCGTCGCCCTCGGAGTGGGCGGGCCAGTACGCGTAGGCGCCCTTGGCCTGGAAGCTCCCCTCGGCGATGATCTGGTCGAGCATGGTGTTGGCGTCGTCGAAGAGCTCGCGGGCCACCGGCTGGTCGAGGATGGCCGGATACTTGCCCTTCAGCTCCCAGGCCAGGAAGAGGAACTGCCAGTCGATCATCGCCCGGAGGGTCTCCAGGTCCGGCTCCACGAGGCGGACGCCGGTGAAGGCGGGGACCGGCAGGTCCTCGAAGGAGACCCGCTCGGGGTTCGCGCGGGCCTGGTCGACGGTGAGCAGCGGGGTGCGCTGCTTGTTCGCGTACTGCTCGCGCAGGCGCTCCTGATCGGCGCTGTTGCTCACCGCGAGCGCCTCGGCCCGGTCGGCGTCCAGCAGGTCGGAGACCACGCCGACGACGCGGGAGGCGTCGAGCACGTGGACCGTGGGGTTGTCGTAGGCGGGGGCGATGCGGACCGCGGTGTGCTGGCGCGAGGTGGTGGCGCCGCCGACCAGCAGGGGCAGCTTCAACCCGCGGCGCTGCATCTCCGCGGCGACGGTGACCATCTCGTCCAGCGACGGGGTGATCAGCCCTGAGAGCCCGATGACGTCGGCGCCCTCGGCGACCGCGGTGTCCAGGATGACCGAGGCGGGGACCATCACCCCCAGGTCGACGACCTCGTAGTTGTTGCAGCCGAGGACGACGCCCACGATGTTCTTGCCGATGTCGTGCACGTCGCCCTTGACGGTGGCGAGCACCACCTTGCCCTGGCCGCGGCCGGTGTCGACGCGCCCCTCCAGCCGCGCCTGCTCCTTCTCGGCCTCCATGTAGGGCTCCAGGTAGGCGACCGAGCGCTTCATCACCCGCGCGCTCTTGACCACCTGCGGCAGGAACATCTTCCCCGACCCGAACAGGTCGCCCACGACCTTCATCCCGTCCATGAGCGGCCCCTCGATCACCTCCAGGGGGCGTGCCCGCTGCTGCCATGCCTCCTCGGTGTCGGCCTCGATGAAGTCGACGATGCCGTGCACGAGCGCGTACGACAGGCGCTCCTCCACCGGGGCGTCGCGCCAGGCCAGGTCCACGACGCGGCGCGTACCGGAGCCGCTCACCGTCTCGGCGAAGGCGACGAGCCGGTCGGTGGCGTCCTCGCGCCGGTCGAAGATGACGTCCTCGACGAGTTCGAGCAGGTCGGCGGGGATGTCCTGGTAGACCGCGAGCTGCCCGGCGTTGACGATGCCCATGTCCAGCCCGGCGCGCACCGCGTGCAGCAGGAACGCCGAGTGCATCGCCTCGCGCACGACGTCGTTGCCGCGGAAGGAGAACGACAGGTTGGAGATGCCGCCGCTGGTCAGCGCCCCCGGGCAGCGCTCCTTGATGAGCGGCAGCGCCTCGATGAACGCCTTGGCGTAGCCGTTGTGCTCGCTGATGCCGGTGGCGACCGCGAGCACGTTGGGGTCGAACACGATGTCCTCGGGGGCGAACCCGGCCCGCTGGGTCAGCAGGTCGTACGCGCGGGCACAGATCGACACCTTGCGCTCGACGGTGTCGGCCTGGCCCTGCTCGTCGAAGGCCATCACCACCACGCCGGCGCCGTAGTCGCGGATGATCCGGGCCTGCTCCAGGAAGGCGTCCTCGCCCTCCTTGAGGCTGATCGAGTTGACGACGCCCTTGCCCTGCACGCACTTGAGCCCGGCCTCCAGCACGCTCCACCGCGAGCTGTCGATCATGACCGGGATGCGGGCGACCTCGGGCTCGGTCGCGATCAGGTTCAGGAAGGTGGTCATGGCCTGCACGCTGTCGAGCAGGTCGGCGTCCATGTTGACGTCGAGCAGGTTGGCCCCGCCGCGTACCTGCTCCAGCGCGACGTCGACAGCCGCCTGGTGGTCGCCGCCCTCGATCAGGCGGCGGAAGCGCGCCGAACCGGTGACGTTGGTGCGCTCACCGATCATGACGAACCCGGTGTCCGGGCCGATCTCGAAGGGCTCCAGGCCGCTGAAACGGGTGCGGGCCGACGGCTCCGCGACCTTGCGGGGCGGGAGGCCGGACACCGCGGCCGCGATCCGCTCGATGTGCCCCGGCGAGGTCCCGCAGCACCCGCCGACGACGTTGACCATCCCCGACCTGGCGAACTCGTCGAGCAGCGCCGCCGTCTCCTCGGGGGTCTCGTCGTAGCCGCCGAACGCGTTGGGCAGGCCCGCGTTGGGGTGACAGGCGACGTAGGTGCCGGCCAGGCGCGACAGCTCGGCGACGTGCGGGCGCATCTGCTCGGCGCCCAGCGAGCAGTTCACGCCGACCACGAGCGGCTCGGCGTGCCGGATCGCGCTCCAGAACGCCTCGACGGTCTGTCCCGACAGCGTGCGCCCGCTCAGGTCGACGATCGTCACCGAGATCCACAGGGGCAGGTGCGGGGCGACCTCGCGCGCGGCGGCGATCGCGGCCTTCGCGTTGAGCGTGTCGAAGATCGTCTCGATCAGCAGCAGGTCGACGCCGCCCTCGGCGAGCGCGCTGATCTGCTCGGCGTACGCGGCCCGGACCTCGTCGAACGACACCGCCCGGTAGGCGGGGTCCTCGACACGCGGGGACAGCGACAGCGTGACGTTCAGCGGGCCGATCGAACCGGCCACGAACCGCCCGCCCGCCTCGTCGGCGGCCTGGCGGGCCAGCTGGGCGGCCCGCACGTTCATCTCCCGCACCAGCGACTCCAGCCCGTAGTCGGCCTGGCCGATGCTCGTGGCGGTGAAGGTGTTGGTGGTGGTGATGTCCGCGCCGGCCGCGAGGTACTGCCGGTGGATGTCCAGGATGACGTCGGGACGCGTCAGGTTCAGCAGGTCGGGGTCGCCGGTCACGTCGCGCGGGTGGTCGAGGAACCGGTCGCCGCGGTAGTCGGCCGGGGTGAGCGAGGCTCCCTGCAGCATCGTGCCCCAGGCCCCGTCGAGCACCAGGATCCGCTGACCCAGCAGCTCCCGCAGGGCTTCCACGCGGACCTTTGCCTCTCGCGCGCCGTTTCCGGGACGCGTATCACCGCCGGGTACGAGGTCGTGCCCGTCGTGCTTCAAAGATCCGTTCACCGGTCAGCCTCCCGTCGTGGGAGGCGCCCTTACCGGAAGATCCAGGCCGAGCGTGGCGGGCCTGAGCCCGTTGCAGCGCCTCTCGGCCTTGAGATCGAGAATACCGAGGGTTGGAACGAGACGCCAAACAACGGTCCACAATCCGGAAAGATCCTGTCCAAATACCGTCATGAGACCCTCATCGCGCGAAGATCGCCGTTTTCCCCGTCCCGGGCTGAACCGCCCCGGTTCCACCGGACCCGGGGTACATCGGTTCGGCGCCCGCGGGGTCACGCCGAGCGCCGGTCGGTCGTCGTCATCCGTCTCTCGGCGGGCCGTAGGGCACGGGCGGGCGCGGACGGTGGCGGCGCCGGTGGTAGGCCAGCACCACGACCACGGCCAGGCCGAACGAGCCCACCCACATGGCGATGACGGTCATCGCGCGTAACGGTGTCATCTCCCGTGCCGGGTTCTCCGCGCTCCGGGACGCCCCGGTCAGCCACGTCGACCGGGCGCCCTGGGCGCCGGGCAACGTGCTCCATCTCCGGCGCAGGTCCGCCTCGGTCACGGTGCCGTAGGAGACGGTGGTGAAGTCGATGCCGCCGTAGAAGTAGGAGTAGCGGAAGCCACCGACGTCACGGGTCACCTTGAACTCGCCGTTCTTGTACGAGCGCACATAGGCGTCGAAGACGTCGACCGGTTTCCACGCCTGGCGGGAGGTCCAGGGGCCGATGTCGCCGCTGTCGATCAGGGGCGTGAAGGTCGTGCTCGCCGTACGGCTGCGCTTGCGGTACCACTCGGCGGCCACGCGGCTGAGGTAGACGCGCCGCAGCGCCGCGTACTCGGGAGCGGTGTTGACCGCCTTCTCCACCCGGGACAGGATCATCTCGCGGAAGACTCGCTCCGACTGCCTGCTCTGCCGCTCGGACTGTCCCGCGCAACCCTCGGGGAGGGTCAGGCCGGGGTCGCGGCCCGCGAGATACTCGTTCTCCAGCTTGACCCGCAGCGGCGCGTCGAGGATGTACAGCTCGTCGCCGTGCTCGTGCACGGTGGCCGGGCCCGGCACGATCCACTGCCGGAACACCAGGCATGTGCCGTCACCGGCCCTCCAGTACCGTCTACCGGTCGCGCTGTCCGGGTGGATGAGCCTGGCCACGGTCTTCTTCATCCGGAAGTCGGCCTCCAGCAGGATCCGGCCGGCGTCGGTCCTGCCCAGGTCCGCGTCGATGATCCGGTCGGGCTCGGAGGGGTTGAGGTTCACCGTGAACGTCGACGGCCGCAGCGCGAGCCAGACGAAGAAGGCGTCGGACGCCTGCCGGGTGACCCGCAGCGCGGTCGCCGGATCGGTGTCCGGGTCGCCGTCCCCCGCTTCCTTCGCGGTCTTCCTGGTGAAGCCGTACCGGACGCCGTCGGGACGGTCGGTGCCCGCGTCGGCGAGGTAGCGCAGCTCCAGGGAGGAGAAATCGATGCCGCCGTTCGGGTCGGCGGCGGCCCGGGCGAGGCCGGCGTCATCCGCGTCGCCGGTCGGCGGGGCGCCGAAGGCGTCGTCACGTGGCTGGAAGATCGACGGGACCGACCGCCGGCCCGCCGCGATCTCATCGGCCAGGGTGTCCGGGTCGGTGGCGAGCACGTCGGCCCGCGTCATGTTGGCCAGAGCCTCTCTCAACGCGGGCAGCAGATCGCCGAAGGGGGAGGCGAAGGAATGGTAGACGGCGGCGTTCGTGCGGAGCAGGCGTGCCCTGCAGTCCGCGCTCCTCGGGCTGCACGGGGCGAGGTCGGTGTAGAGGGCCAGCAGTCGTCCCTCGTCGATGCCCCGCTGGGCGAGGCTCTTGAGGATGCGCTGCTCGGAGTGCTCGATCGCCGTCGCGATCCACTCGACCTGCCCCTTCTTGCCCTTGCGCGTCTTGTTGGCGTTGAACCGGGGCACCACGAGGAGCGCCTTGACCTCCGGCGGCAGCTTCAGCGCCTTGAGCAGGGCGGGGTTCTCCCGGCGCAGCTCGTCGACCGTCCGGAGGAATCTCCGGTCGAACTCGTCGGTGACGCATCCGGTCACGTCGACGAATCCCACCGCGACGTTGAGGTAGGGGTTGAACGCGCCGTTGCGGTGGTCGCCGAGATCCGGTTCGACGTCACGGCCGAGATCCGGGTCGCGGTCCATGATGTCGCGGTAGGAGAAGCCGACCTGGGCGATGGGGTCGCTGTAAGGGATGTGCGCGGCCGGGGCGCCGGGCTGGGCGAGACGGGGCGGCACGTATCCGGGCGGACACGGATCGGCCGTCCGCGTCTCCGTCTTTGACGCCGCCGGCGCGGCGGGCCCCGTCATCCCGGTGACCGAAATCGTGAAGAATGCGATCCCTGCCAGAAAACGTGTCCTCGCCAGGCACATGATCGATATTTTACCTAGGCATTCCCGGGGAGGCCAGGAGAGCCTCGGCGGCTCTTTTGTGAAAATTAAACCCATTCATCCGATAATGGGAAAGGCCTGCTCCGGATGTGACCCTTTCCCATCGGACCGTTCTCGTGCCATCCGCCGTCTTACGACGGGATCCTTCCGCGGGGGCGGTGACTTGCCTGCTGGGAGCAGGCATTGCGCAAAAAGCATAAAAGCACGAAGCGGAATCAACGGCGCCCTGTCGGAGGCTCCATGCCGAATACGCGGGCGCGACGCTCAGGATTCGCCGTCATTCTTCCGCACGCTGAAGGCCGCACCCAGGGCAACCCCCAGCGAGACACCGATGGCGAGGTTGTCCAAGGCAATCCCGAAGACGGCACCGAAGACCAAGCCAAGGCCGATCCCGAAACAGAACCCGGCGCCCGGGGGCATGTTCTTGCTCGTCATCGCATCTCTCCCGGGGGCGTGGGCGGAAGGCTGACGATCTGGCGGCCCATCACGGCGGATGCGCGACCATCTTCCTCCACAACGTAGGACCTGACATCAAGGTTCCCGGCGCTGACAGCGGCGTCTCGGCGCCGCAGCAGGCGTCGGCGCATCCCCATCGACGAGTTGGTCACCGCGCCGGGCGGCAAGGGCCCCTTCTCGCCCATTGGCGTGATCACACGCTAAATTCACCTCACCCAAACCTGATCTTCACTCACCACCAGGATGTGCGGCATGCACCCCCTCGTCATCGCCTTGGCCCTCGTCACCGCCGCTCCCACCACCGCTCACGCCCAGGCAGCCGAACCCGACCCGGTGGCGGTCCTGCGCTCGCTGCTCGCCCGCGGCGCCGGCGCGACGACCGAGTTCTACGGTCAGTTCTCCACAGACCTGTCCAAGGAGGTGCAGCTGAGCAACGGCAAACGCACCTTCATCGGGAGCGACATGGCAATGGGCGGAACCGGCAAGGTCAAGCTGGGACGGGCCGGCGTGATCGCCTCGGAGCACGTTCGGCGGCTCAGCGTGAACAACAAGGAGCTGATGGTGGAGGAGGCCCCCAAGGACCCCTACTTCGCCGGTCTGCTCCGCACGGTGGGGACACTGCGCACGATCAGCGTGGGCGGCTGGCAGTACCAGCTCGCGCCGGGGGCGAAGACCTGGGTGCGCACCGGCCGGGCCAGCGGCGCCGCCGCCGCGTACGGCGATCAGATCATCAATGTCCTGGAACCGGCCACGCTGCGCAAACTGCTGTCCACCAAGAGCCGCAAGATCGTCGCGCCATGGGTCAAAAACAACACCACCGGCCGCAAGCAGCAGATCTACACCCTGACCGGGACGATCACGCTCAAGGATCTCCATCGCGTCTCGCCCAGTTTCCGCGAGGCCGCGGGAACCTCGGCCCTCGGGACGTCCGAGGTGACATGGACGTACATGTACGACGACCGCGGATGGCCGTACCGGGTCGGCTGGCGGTTCTACGCGCACCCGCGACCCGAGGTCCCGGGGCTCGGACACGACCGGATCCTGCGGGGGCACTTCGCCACGCAGTACTGGAACTGGGACAGGCCGATGACGATCACCGCACCCAGGGCGAAGCCGGGCCGGGGGCTGCCGGTGGACGACCTCACCGACGTCCTCAGCGCCCCCGAACGCCGCGAATGAGAAGCGACGACCGGCGACCACGAGCATGTCACCGAGGATGGCGAGAACCGGAACCGGGTTGATCTGCCACCATTCCTCCATGCAGCTTGATCAGACCCTTGTCGACGCGGCCATCGCGCAAATGGATCGGCGATGGCCCCCCGGGGAGCACGGTGGTGCCGCGGCCGTCTTCTTGGAGGACGGGCGGATTCTCACCAGCGTCGGCCTGGACAACCTCAACGGCGGAGTGTCCCTGTGCCATGAGACCGGCGCCATCTGCCAGGCTTATACGCTCGACAAGAAGGTCACCGCCTCTGTGTGCGTATATCGGGACCCCGGACGTGGGCGCGTCCTCGTCCTTCCTCCGTGTGGCATCTGCCAGGAGCGTCTGGCCCTGTGGGGGCCTGATGTCCAGGTCGGTGTGCCCGACGACTCCAGCGTGACGGGATGGAGCGCTCGCACGCTTCGCGAGGTGAACCCGTTCTACTGGGGATCGCAGTTCACCGAGGACGGGACCTGGCCGGCCCCCGAGGTCCACTTCTCCTGACCGGCGCGCCCACGCCACCGCCGTGTGCGGCACGACCAGGGCCCACCTCGCCCGATCGCCGGCCGCCCGCCTGATCACCCCGTCACCCCTCACGGTTCTCAACCGATCATGTCTCGCGCTGGTCGTGAAGGCCGCTCCGTATGATGATCTTTGTATGTCTCCCCATACGTCCGCCGCGCTGGCGGGCATAGCCCTGGCTGCCCTCGCCGTCCTGGCCGCCGGATGCACCGATCCGGCCGCCGACCGGGTGCCGCCTGTCAGCGCGCCCCAGCCCCCGGCGTCCTCGCCACTGCCGTCGCTCACCGCGGTCCCGCCGCCCTCGCCACTGCCGTCACTCACCGCGGTCCCGCCGCCCTCACCCATGCTGACCTCGGCTCCAGAGCACCCGTTCCCGATGGCGACCTCCTTGGCCGAGCCCATGGCGACCGGAGCACCCCTGACCGCGACGGGCCCGCCGCGGTTCTTCGTCTCCGCGCGCACCCCGCTCGCCCGCTTCCCAGGCAGGTCCAAGACCGCTGTCCTCACCCCGGTGCCGCCCGCCGTGCACAACGCCGAGACCGGGGCGTTCATCGCGAACATCCCGCTGCCGCCCGGCATCGAGGGTTCCTGGCACCTCGTGGACGCCGCCCCGGACAACCGCACGTTCGCCATCGCCGGCTGGACCGAGCCGACGAACTCCGGCATTCGCTTCTTCGTGGTACGCCTCGGTGAGGACGGGCGACCGGGGAAGCCGGTGGCCATCACGCAGGCCGACCCTGACTACCTGGATCTTGTCTATGACCTCGCCCTCAGCCCCGACGGCACCCGGCTGGCCTACGCCACGCCGCTCATCGGCGGCGGCGCCAAGATCTCCGTGCTCGACGTCGCCACCGGCCGGCGCCTGGACTGGAAGACGTCGACGCACCCGGGGGTGAGTGGCCTGTCCTGGGCTCCGGACGGCCGCTCGCTCGCCTACGTGCTGGGGCACCGGTCCATCGCCCTGCTCGACCTCGCCCGCCTGGGCACCGACCCGGACGACGCCGTATCCCGGATCGTCATGAACACCACGGGCGCCCCGCCGTCCGCACTCGAGTCGGTCGCCCACACCCCTGACGGCAGCGCGCTGATCTACTCGTCCGGGCACACCATCGAACGCGTCCCCCTGGCGGGCGGGCCCGCGCAGGTCCTGGCCCGGCCGGAATTGCCGCCCGGCGCC
This sequence comes from Streptosporangium sp. H16, assembly GCF_051918855.1. Lineage (NCBI taxonomy): Bacteria > Bacillati > Actinomycetota > Actinomycetes > Streptosporangiales > Streptosporangiaceae > Streptosporangium > Streptosporangium sp. H16. The sequence goes on along the minus strand of NZ_JBPXMD010000014.1, from coordinate 81,520 downwards.
TCGCTGACCCTGCGCTTCAACATCGACGGGACCGGCGAGCACCTGCTGTACGTGCACAAGTGGCGCGCCTACCGGGCCGGCCTCACCGACGGCGCGATCACCTCGGTGCCGATCACGGTCGACGAGCATCCGGGGAAGGGCGGCTCGCTGCGAGCAGCCTGGTGACCACCGGCCAAAGCGGTCACCCGGCTCCGCGAGCTCGGCGCGGTGCCGTATCGATCACTAGTAACGTCCGCGCTCCGGGGGGCCGGTGGCAATGGAGCGGAATCCAACGAACCCACCCCTGGCCTGCTGCGACGTGACGTTGTCACTCTGCCCCGTACCGCGTCCGGCCACAGCGGCCCGAGGGGCGCAAGGGCTGTGCGACCCTCACGCCTTTACGATGTAGATTCGTTTCCTCGTCCGGGCCGCGCGACCGTCGTAGTAAATGGGCGAGAGGGATAAAAGGGCCAGGAGCTGGGGATTGTCACGCAGCGCAAGTAGAAATTACGACCCACTGGACCATCACGCAGGGCTACTGTTCGTGTCGAAACAGTAAAAGCCCCGGCGGGTGCTGGCAACACCCCCGGGACACGGCACACGGAGTCAAATTCCGCATGCGAGTACACCGTACCAAGCACACGGCCGGTTTTACGGTTCTGCCGAACTTCTGCCTCAGAGACCGGCGGCTGTCCTTCGCCGCGCGCGGTCTACTCTCCTACCTTCTGTCCCATCCCGAGAGCATCCGCCAGGACATCAAGACTCTCGCCGCCGGCAACCCCGAGGGCCAGGTGGCCATCGCGCGGGCCATGCGAGAGCTGATCACCTACGGCTACCTGACTCGCGAGCACGTCCGGAACGCGTCAGGACAGATCTCCACCGTGGTGAACGTCTACGACACCCCCCAAGATGGCCGTCGAGGCGTCAAAGAGCAGGTCAGACCGCGTCTCGGTTCCCCGAGACCCGGTGAGCCGAGTCCCGGAGAACTGAGCGCTCTCCCTACGGGAGTGAAGAAAGAAGAGAAAGAAACCACCCCCTTCCCGCGGGAGTGCGCGCCGGGCGATCCCGTGCGGTCCGCCCCGCTCCCGACGGGGGACGGCGAGGACGGGCCGACGCTTCCCGGCTCCGTCCATCAACCGATGGCTCCAGGCGCCGTCCCTCGACCGGCGGCTCCAGGCGCCGTCCCTCGATCGGCGGCTCCATGTGTCGCGCTCCTCACCTGTCTCGGCCGTGCCGAACCCCGGCTGACCGTCGGCGAGTCCGAGATGGCCCCTGTGCTGCCCCTCCTCGCCGAGTGGCTCGCGCGGGGCGGCACCGAGGCGCAGATCCGGACGGTCCTGACCGTCGGGCTGCCCGACGAGGTCCGCTCCCCCGCGAAGCTGATCGTTCACCGGCTGCGGAGCAAGATGCCCGCTCCTGCCGGTGTCCCGACGGCTCCGGGGCCGGTGACCCGCGCCGAGTGCGACGAGTGCGGGCGCCCGGTGACCTCCCCCGGCGTGTGCTCCCGGTGCGACGACACCGCGCGGAGCGGGAGACCCGCCCCGACCGCGGACGTGAGACGCGGCGCCGCCCTCGCCCGCGGCCTGCTGAGAACCCGTCGCCTCGTGGCGGCGTAGGGGCACGGAACAACCGGCCCCCGCCGCCGGTCGTCCGGGGGAACCACGCCCCCGCTCGGGGGGCGAACCTCAGGTGGCGAGGAGGCGGCTGATCTGGTCGACGTGCGGGGCGCGCAGGAGTTCGTGGTGCTCACCTCGGATCTCGTGCACGGTCAGGTCCGAGACGGTCTGCCGCCACCCGGCCTCCTGGACGGCCCGCAGCTTGGGCGGGTGGAGCCCGCTGGTCAGCAGCGTCACCCGCCCGTGGAACCATCCGGCGCGGTAGTCGGCCAGCCCGCGCAGGCTGTCGCGCCACAGCCGCAGCAGCCCCGGCCCGTACGCCTCGTGGTAGGCGGCCACCTGGGAGGGCGTCATGCCCAGGCCCGCGAAGAATCCCACCTGCGAGTCGAGCAGGGCCTGCCCGGCCTCGGACGCCCCCAGCGGGGCCAGCCGGTCGATCAGCGCCTCCAGCTCCGCCAGCTCGCCCAGGAGGTCGGTCACGAACACCTCGGGCAGCACCGAGTCGATCAGCACCACGTGGTCGACGCGGTGGCCGAGCGCCTGGAGCCTCCTGGCCGTCTCGAAGGCCAGCACCCCGCCCGCCGACCAGCCCGCGAGCGTGTACGGACGCGTCGGGTCCAGCCCGGACCCGGCCAGCTCCCCGGCGTACGTGGCGGCCATGTCCGGCAGCGAACCGGCGCTCACCCCCGACTCCAGCGCCTGCAGCGCGTAGACGGGCCGGTGCGCGGCGAGCCTGGCCGCCAGCCCCGCGTAGCAGAGCGCGGAGCCGCCGAGGGGGTGGAAGCAGTAGAGCGGATCCCCGACAGGCGAGGACACGGCCAGCGGGGTGATCACGGGAAGCCGGGCGGTGGGAGAGGCGTCGGCCTCCCGCTCGCCGGCGCGTCCCTCGGACCGTCCGCGAACGTCACCGGAAGCGGACCCGGGACCGGAGTCGTGAGCGGGGCCGTAGCCGGAACCGTGACCCGAACCGCGGTCAGGGTCGCGGTCGTGACCAGGGTTGTCGCCGGGGCCAGGGCCACGATCCTGTTCAGGGGCCCGGCCGGGATCCTGGCCGGGATCGGGGCGGTGCCCGGAGAGCCGGTCGGGAACGGCGGCCGAAACGAGGGTGGCGAGGCCGCTGACGGTGGCGTTGGCGAGGAACTTGCGGAGCTTGACCTTCACGCCCAGCCGCTGCTCCACCCCGGCCATCAGCCGTACCGCGCCGAGCGAGTCGATGCCCCTGGCGAACAGGTCCTCGTCCGCGCCGACGTCGTCGGAGCCGATCCCGAGCAGTCCCGCGATGAGGTCGGCGATCTGCCCCTCGACGGCGGTGCGCGGCCGGGGCGGAACGGGCGCCTCCGCCGTGCTCCCCGCCGTGTCCCGCGCGGTGGCGGCGCTCACCTCCGGCAGCGCGGATCGGTCCACCTTCCCGTTGCGGTTGAGCGGGATCGCGGGCAGCGGCACGAAGACCGAGGGCACCATGTACTCGGGCAGGCTCCGGGCCAGGCCCGCGCGCATCTCGGCCGCCGTGGCGGTACCGACGACGTAGGCGACGAGCCTGCGTCCGGTACCGGATCCGCCACCGGGTCTGGCGCCGGATCCCTCACCGAACCCGCCGGGTCCGCCCTCCCGTACGGGTCCGGCTCCAGGTCCCGCGGATCCGTTTCCCGCTCCAGGTCCGACCCCGGCTCCGACCCCGGCTCCGGTCCCGGGCCAGGGGGCGGCGACGACCACCGACTGCTCGACCCCCGGCAGTTCGTCCAGGGCGGCCTCGACCTCTCCCGGTTCGACACGGAACCCCCTTATCTTCACCTGGTCGTCGATCCTGCCGAGGAACTCGAACTCCCCGTCGGCCCGGAGCCTGCCCAGGTCGCCCGTACGGTAGAGCCGTGAGCCCGGCGCGCCGAAGGGGTCGGGCAGGAAGCGCTCGGCGGTCAGCGCGGGCCTGCCGTGGTAGCCGCGCACCACGCACTCGCCGCCGATGTACAGCTCGCCGGGCACCCCCATCGGGAGCGGCCGCATCGCGTCGTCCAGCACGTACATCGTGGTGCCGGGGATGGGCCTGCCGATGGGGACCAGCTCGCCGCCGATCGGGCCGGTCACGGTGTGCACGCAGTTGGCGACGGACGCCTCGGTCGGGCCGTACTCATTGAGGAGCACCGGCGCCGGGTCCAGCGCCTGCCAGAACGCCAGCGCCCGGCTGGGGAAGGCGTCGGCGCCCACCACCAGGACCCCGGCCAGTCCCGCGGCCTGCTCCGCGGACAGCTGCCCCGCCAGGACCTCCAGGTGTCCGGGGGTGAGCTTGACGAACCCGTACGGCCGCTCCGACAGGGCGGCGCCCAGCTCGTCCAGCGCGGTGTCCTCGGCCGCGACGTGCAGGCACTGGCCGACCACCAGCGGCGTGTAGACGTTGGGCACGACCATGTCGTAGGCGACGGAGGAGAACAGCGGGGCGCCCCCCACCCCGCCGACGGCGTAGGCGGCCACGCACCAGCGCAGGAAGTTCACCAGGCCCCGGTGCGGGACCATGACGCCCTTGGGCCTGCCGGTGGAGCCGGAGGTGTAGATGAGGTACGCCATGCTCTCCGGCGTGCCGGTCGTCCCGGGGTCGTCGGAGGGGTACCCGGCGGTCTCGGCCTCCAGGACCGCCATGTCGTCCAGGACCAGGCGGGCGCCGGAGTCGGCGACCATGTGGTCCAGCCGCTCGGCGGGCAGCCCGGGGTCGAGCGGCAGGTAGGCGGCCCCGGCCTTCCACACGCCGAGGAAGGCGGCGACGAGCCAGTCGGAGCGTTCGAGGCGGACGGCGACGACGCTCTCGGTGCTCATGCCCCGGCCGCGCAGCCAGTGCGCGATCCGGTTGGCCCTGGCGTTCAGCTCCCGGTAGCTCAGCCGGACGGCGCCGAAGGTCAGCGCGAGGGCCTGGGGCGTGAGCCGGGCCTGCCGTTCGAAGAGCTCGTGGGCGCGGGCGTCGAGCGGGCCCAGCGGTTCCGGCCCCCGGCAGGCCGCGAGCAGCGCCTCGCGCCGGCCGGGCGGGAGGATCTCCAGGGTGGCGAGCGGCGCGTCGGGCGAGGCCGCGGCCTGGGCGAGCAGGTGGACGAAGGACTCGGTGAGCCGCCGCGCGGTGCCCGGCTCGAACAGGTCGGTGCGGTAGGTGAGATGTCCCACCAGGTGCCCGTCCCCGGGCATCAGGGACAGGGCGAGGTCGTACTTGGCGGCGGTGTCGGGGAACTCGAACGGCTCCACGGCCAGGTCCCCGAGCGCCGTGGCGCCTCCCAGGCCGGCGTGCATCTCGTACAGGACGCGGAACGGCGGGGTGCGGCCCTCGACCTGCATCGGGTACGGCAGGTGCTGGTGGGTGAGGGCGTCCAGGCAGTAGGCGCGGGTGCGGCGCAGCAGCTCGGTGAAGCTCGGGTCGCCCGACAGGTCGGCGCGCATCACGACGGTGTTGAAGAAGGCCCCGACCAGGTGCTCGGAGTGCGGCGTGGCGCGGTTGGCGACGGTGCTGCCGATCGCGACGTCGTCCTGACCGCAGTGGCGCGACAGCAGGGCGGCGAACGCGGCGAGCCCGGCCATGTAGGGGGTGGCCCGGCAGCGCCGGGCGACGGCGCCGAGCGCGGCGGCCGTCGCCGCGGGGACAGTGAAGGTGACGACGGCGCCCCGCGCGGAGGTTTCGGAGACGGGTACGTGGTCGGCGGGCAGGTCGAGCCCGGGGAGCCCGGCCAGGGCGGCCCGCCAGTGTCTGCGGGCGGGCCCGAGGTCGGCCGCCCGCTCGGCCGCCACGACCTCGTCGTAGGAGGCGGGCAGCGGGGGCAGCGGGTCCGGCAGGCCCTCGGCGCGGGCCCGGTAGAGGGCGTCGAGCTCGCGGAGGAACACGCCCATCGACCACTCGTCGAAGGCGATGTGGTGCACGGTGAGCACCAGGACGTGGTCGTCGCCGGCCAGGCGAGCGAGCCGGGCGCGCAGCACCGGCCCCGCCGTCAGGTCGAACGGCCGCCGCGCCTCGGCGGCGGCCGTCTCGCGGACCGCCTCCTCCGACTCCGCGGGGCACACGGGCAGCTCGACGGGGGCCGGTGGCAGCACCGACGCCACCGGCAGCCCGCCGGCGCTCGCGTAGACGGTGCGCAGGACCTGGTGGCGGGCGACGAGGTCGCCGAGCGCCCCGGCGAGCGCCGGGACGTCCGGCGTGCCGCGCAGGCGCAGTGCCAGGCACACGTTGTACTCCGTGCCCGCCGGGTCGAGCTGGTGGCCGAGCCACATGCGTTCCTGGGCGTACGACAGCGGCACCCCGGTCAGGGGCGTCTCAGGCGCTGCGACCGGCACCTTCCACCCCCAGTGGCGACAACGAGGGTGACGTCCCGGCCTCCAGCATCCCGACGACCACCTGGGCGAGCTCGCCCACCGTCGGGTAGGTGAACACGTCGGCGACCGGGACCTCGACGCCGTGCCGCGCCCGGATCCTGGCGACGATCTGGACGGCGACCAGCGAGTGCCCTCCGGCCTCGAAGAAGTCGTCGTCGGGGCCGACGTCGTCCAGGCCGAGCAGCAGCGCCCAGTCGTCGGCCAGGGCCCGCTGGACGGACTGGACGGAGGTGTGCACGGACGCTTGAACAGAGGCGTGCGTGGACGCTTGGCCGGAGGTGTGCGTGGGCGTGCTCATCGTGATCTCCTCGCCGCGCCCGCGGGCACGAGCTGGTCCTCCGCGCCCGGTACCGGGCGGGACGGGTCGTGGTCGACGTCGACGATCCGGTTGGTGCCGTCCACGTGGACGACCCGGGGCCGGTAGCCCGGCAGCTCGCCGCCCGAGTACTGGCCGTAGGAGATCAGGATCACCATGTCCCCCGGCGAGACCAGGTGGGCGGCGGCGCCGTTGATGCCGATCACCCCGCTGCCGCGCTCGCCGGTAATGACGTACGTCTCCAGGCGGGCGCCGTTGGTGATGTCGACGATCGCCACCTGCTCACCCTCCAGCAGGTCGGCGGCGTCCATCAGGTTCTCGTCGATCGTCACCGAACCGACGTAGTGCAGGTCGGCGTGGGTGACGGTCGCTCGGTGGATCTTGGATTTGAACATCGTGCGCAGCATCTCGAACTTCCGTTCACGCATGGGGGACCGGTGACAGTGCCGAGAGCGGCGCGTGCGGTTCGCGCACCGCCGCTCCCAGCAGATGCAGCCATGCATCCACCAGGCCCTCGACGGTGGGTCCGTCGAACAGGCCGGTGTTGTAGGCGACCTCGCCGATGATCGAGTCCGGGGTCTCCGCGACCGAGCAGACGAGGTCGGCGACCGTGGTACGCGTCGCCAGGTCGATGGGGGTCACCGTCAGCTGGGGCAGGCGCACGCTCTCGGCGCCGGTGAGCGCGCTGAGCGGGACGCCGTTGAAGATGACGTCGAAGAACGGGGTGCGGCCGGGGCGGCGCGGCGGGCGCAGCGCCTGGACCAGCCGCTCGAACGGGACGTCCTGGTGGGCGTAGGCGCCGTGGACGACCTCGCGGACACGCTCCAGCAGCTCGGCGAAGGTCGGGTCGCCGCCGCAAGGGGTGCGCAGCACCAGCGTGTTGGCGAAGAAGCCGATCATCTGCTCGGTCTCCGGGCGGGTGCGGCCGGGCACCGGGGAGCCCACCGCGACGTCGCCGCCGCAGGCCTGGGAGAGCGTGGCCTGGAACGCGCCGAGCAGGGCGGCGAAGAGCGTCGTGCCCGCCTCCCGGCTGAGCCCGCGCAGCTCCTCGGTGACCCGTTCCTCGATCATGAAGGAGGTCCTGGCGCCCGCGTAGGTCTGCACGGGCGGCCGGGGCCGGTCTATGGGCAGCTCCGCCGGGACGAGCCCGGCCAGCCGGCCGCGCCAGTAGTCGAGCTGCTCGCCGTCGGCCGCCTGGCCGCGCTGCCAGGCGGCGTAGTCGGCGTACTGGGCGGCCGGCTCGGGCAGCACGGCGGGCCGGCCGGACAGCGCGGCCTCGTACAGGGTGGCCAGCTCCTGCCAGAACAGCTGCTCGGAGCCCGCGTCGTAGCCGATGTGGTGGACGACCATGGAGAAGACGTGCTCGTAGTCGTCCAGCCTGGTCAGCCTGGCCCGCACCGGCGCGGCGGCGGCGAAGTCGAACGGCTCGTCCCAGTCGGCCTGCAGGGCGTCGGAGGCGGCGCTCTCACGGGCGATGCGGGTCTCGCCGGGCGCGCTGCCCACCGCCAGCCGGGGTCCCCTGGCGTCGATGCGCACCTCGGGGATCCCCTCGGGGCTCTCGACGTAGCGGGTGCGCAGGATCTCGTGCCGCGCGACCAGCTCGTCGAACGCCTGGCGGAACGCCGCCACGTCGAGGCGGCCGTGCAGGCGGCAGGCGGTCGGCACGTTGTACGCGGTCGAGGCGGGGGCCAGCCGGTGCAGGAACCACAGGCGTTCCTGGCCGTAGGAGAGCGGCAGCGGCCCCTCGCGGGAGGCGCGCGGCAGCGGCGGGAGCTGCTCGGCGCGGGTCTCGGCCACCTCCTCGGCCAGCTCCTCCAGCGACTCGGCGGAGAACAGCAGGTAGAGCGGGAAGTCGATGCGCAGGTCGTCCTGGATGCGGAACATGACCTGGGTGGCGAGCAGCGAGTTGCCGCCCAGCTCGAAGAAGTTGTCGTCCAGGCACACCTGGTCCAGGTCCAGGACGTCGGCCCAGATCGCGGCGAGCGTCTTCTGCACGGGAGTGACCGGGGGCCTGCCCTCGGGCCGCTCGGCGGGCGCGACGATCTCCGGCAGCGCGGCCCGGTCGACCTTGCCGCTGGTGGTCAGCGGCATCTCGGCGATCACCGCGATCTGCGCGGGGATGAGGTACGGGGGAAGCCGCTCGGCGAGGTGGGCGCGAAGTTCCACCGGGTCGGGGCTGGAGCCGGTGCCGGGATCGGTCTCCGAGGCGACGACGTAGGCAAGCAGCCGCTCCCCGGTGACCGTGACGGCGGACCGCCGGACGGCCGGGTGGGCGTCCAGGGTGGCCTCGATCTCGCCCAGCTCGACCCGGACGCCGCGGATCTTGACCTGGTGGTCGGTGCGGCCGAGGAAGTCCAGGGCGCCGTCGGGGCGGCGCCGCCCCAGGTCCCCGGTGCGGTACAGCCGCGATCCCGGCGGGCCGTACGGGTCGGGCAGGAAGCGCTCGGCGGTCAGCGCGGGCCTGCGGTGGTAGCCGCGCGCCAGGCCGATCCCGCCGATGAACAGCTCCCCCGCCTCGCCGTCGGGTACGGGCTCCCCGGCCTCGTCCAGCACGTGCACGGTGTTGCCGGTGAAGGGCGCCCCGATGGAGACGACCGGGCCGGCGTGCGGGTCGTGCGGGTCGTAGGTGTACAGGGTGGAGTCGATCGACACCTCGGTGGCGCCCCACTGGTTGTGCAGGCGGCAGCCGTACAGGCCGATCTGCTCGTGGAAGGCGAGGGCCAGGGGCGCGGTCAGCGCCTCCCCGCTGGAGACCACGTGGCGCAGGTGCGGCAGCGGCGGCAGCCCGGCCCTGCGGTGCGCCTCCAGGAACAGGGAGAGCATGCTGGGCACGAACTGCACCACCGCGGCGCCGAAGCGGAGGGTGGCCTCCAGCAGCGCGACCGGGTCCCGGTGCTCGCCCGGCGGCAGGATCGCCACCACACCGCCGGCCGACAGCGGCCAGAACACCTCCACGGCCGAGTCGTCGAAGCTCAGCGTCGTCTTGTGCAGCACGGTCTCGCCGGGTTCGAGGCGGTGCTCGGCCTGCATCCACCGCATCCGGTTGACCCAGCCCCCGTGGGTGCTGGCCACCCCCTTGGGCGTGCCCGTCGAGCCGGAGGTGTAGTAGAGGGAGACCAGGTGGTCCGGGCGCGTCCCGGCGCCGGGGGGCGTCACCGGCCGGCCGTCGATCAGCTCGCTGTCGCGGTCGAGCAGCACGACACGGGTGATGTCGCCGGGCAGCAGGTGGGCGAGCGCCTGCTCCCCCACCGCGAACGGCACCGCGCCCTCGGCGAGCATGAGCCGCACCCGGGCGGGCGGCGCGTCGGGGTCGACCGGCAGGTAGGCGCCACCGGCCTTGAGGATCCCGTGCAGCGCGATGACCAGGTCCAGCCCCCGGTGCACGCACACCGCCACGGGGGTGTCGGCGACCACTCCCAGGTCGCGCAGGTGGTGGGCGAGCTGGTTGGCGCGCCGCTCCAGCTGGCGGTAGGTGAGGGTGTTGCCGTCGGCGTCGATGACGGCCACGGCGTGCGGGGTCCGCTCCACCTGGGCTTCGACCAGCTCGTGCAATCCGGCCACGACTTCTCCTATCGGTTCGCCGACGCCAGCAGCGCGACGCGGTCGATCTTCTTGGTGGGGGTCAGCGGGAAGGCGCCGCGCACGTCGATCCTGGCGGGGATCATGTACGAGGGCAGGTGGGCGGCCAGGTGCTTGCGCAGCGCCCGGGGGGTGACGCCTCCCTGGGCGAACAGCAGCAGGTCGCCGTCAGCACCGTCCACACCGGCCACACCGTCCACGACGTGCGCGGCGGCCAGTTCGACCAGCGGGTGCTCCTGCGCCACGGACTCGATCTCGCCCAGCTCGATCCGGTAGCCGCGCAGCTGCACCTGGCGGTCGCGGCGCCCGTCGAACCTCAGTTGCCCGTCGGGGCGCAGCCGCCCCAGGTCGCCGGTCCGGTAGAGCCTGCCGTGCTCGGGGTGGTCGAAGAACCGCTCGGCGGTCAGCTCGGGGGCGCCGCCGTAGCCGAGGGCCACGCCGCGCCCGCCGACGTGGATCTCGCCCTGCTCGCCGTCCGGCACCCGCGCGCCGTCGTCGCCGAGCACGAGGACGCGGTAGCCGGCCAGCGGCCTGCCCACCGGCAGCGGGTCGGGCTCCGCCGCGTCCACGAGCCCGGCGGTGCACCACACGGTGACCTCGGTGGGGCCGTAGAAGTTCCAGACGCGCCCGGCGTGCCTGGCCAGCTCGGCGGCGAGCCGCGCGGTCAGCACCTCGCCGCCGCAGACGGCCTGCAGCGCCTCGCGCCCCTGCGTCAGGTGCGGCAGCAGCGCGCGCCAGGCGGTGGGGGTGGCGTGCACGACGGTGACGCCGTGCTGCTCCAGCCAGCCCACCAGCCGCCCGGGGTCGGCCTGCAGCGCCTCGGAGGTCACCAGGGTCGCGCCGCCGTGGCAGAGCGGGACGAACATCTCCAGCAGCGAGATGTCGAAGGAGAAGGTCTGGTTCGCGGCGTACCGGTCGGCGGGGCCGGGGGCGAGCAGCTCGACGACGGCCCGCACGCAGTTGTGCAGCGAGGCGTGCGAGACCCGCACCGCCTTCGGCCGCCCGGTGGAGCCGGAGGTGAACATCACGTACGCGCACTGCTCGGGACGGACGTCACCGGTCGGCAGCCGGTACGCGCCGTCTCGCGGCTCGGGCTCGCCGCCATCGGGCGGCTCGGGCGCCTCCGCGCCGCCCGGCGCCCCCTCAAGTCCCGGCCGTGGCTCCCGCGGCTCCCGCGCCTCCCCGGTTCCCGGTTCACGAGCGCCCTCCGCGGGGGGCAGGCGGTCGAGGAGCAGGCTCATGCCCGCCTGCTCCTGCTGGAAGCGGAGCCGCTCGGGCGGCAGCGCGAGGTCGAGGGGCAGGAAGACCGCGCCGGCCTGCCACAGGCCCAGGATCGCGGCCACGTAGTCGGCGGAGCGGGGCAGCGCGACGCCGACCACGTCTCCCGGGCGCACGCCCCGGTCCCGCAGGGCGCGGGCCACCTCTCCGGCGCGGGCGGCGAGCCGTCCGTAGGTGATCTCGGAGCCCGGGTCGAGCGCCGCGAGCGCGTCAGGCGTGCGTTCCACCTGGCGGGCCACCTCGTGCAGAACGGTGCTCACACCGTCGTCCCCCGTCCGTGGCTCCTCGTACGGGACGGCGTCCACGCCGCCGTCTCCCGATCGAGCCGTCTCGACGGTGCTCATGCGGTCACCTCCTGGGGAACGGCGGTCACCGGACCGGCCGGGGACGGCGGGGGAAGCGGAGCGGACCAGTCCCGGGACCAGGGGAGCAGCGGGATGGACGTCACCGCCCCCGGCGGGTTGAGCGCGGCCCAGTCGGGGTCGTGGCCGAGCTCGTACAGGCGGATCAGCACGCCGGGCAGGTCGCTCGCGGCGGCGCAGCGCACCACGCGGGCCCGCCTGCCGCCCGCGACTCCGCGCAGCCGGGGGCCGAGTCCCACGGCGCCGATCTCCACGAAGGTGCGCACGCCCCGGTCCAGCGCGCCGGCGAGCGCGTCACCGAGCAGGCTCGGCCCGGCCAGGTGGCGTGCCCAGTACCCGGCGCCCTGCGCGCGGCCGTCGATCGGCCCGCCGGTGAGCGTCGACAGCGACGCCGTCTCCCCGACGTTGGCGGGCAGCCCCTCCAGGGCCGCCTCCAGCTCGGCGGCGCGCGGCCCGGCCAGCCCGCTGTGGTCGGCGGTGGCGGGTCCGAGGTCGCCGCAGAGCACGGCCCCGGCGGAAAGGGTGGCGGCCAGAGCGGCCAGAGCGGCCCGGGGGCCGACGATGACGCAGGTCTGCGGGTCCTCCACCGCGGCCACCGTGAGCGCGGAACCGACGCGGGCGCACAGGGCCTCCGCCAGCCTGCGCGCCAGCCGGACCCGCAGGGCGTGCACGGGCGGCAGCCCTGCCAGCAGCCTGGCGCGGTGCCTGGCCACGGCGCCGGCGGCGGCGGGCGCCAGCACACCGCTGTGGCGGGCGGCGGCGACCTCCCCCGCGCCGTGGCCGATCACCAGGTCGGGGCGGATGCCCGCCCGGCGCAACTCGTCGGCGAGCCCGGCGGACCCACCGGGCACGCCGGCGTACGACTCGCAAACGTGCGACTCGTCGGCGTACGACTCTCCCGCGTGCGGCTCACCGGCGTGCGGCTCGTCGGCGAAGACGAAGGCCAGGCCGCCCGGGGCGACGCCGCCGGGTGTCGCGGCGGCCAGGTCGGTCAGCGCCCTGTCGAGCTCGCGGTCCAGCTCGGCGGCGCCGGCGCCGATCACCCCGACCCGGTGGGCGTGGTGGTCGCGCCGGTCCCCCGCCGTGTGGCAGGCCGCCGCCAGGTCCAGCCCCGGGTCCCGCAGCGCGGCCCGCCAGCGCACGACCAGCTCCCGCAGCGCGGTGTGGGTGTGCGCCGACAGCGGCAGGTAGTGGCGCCTGCCCGAGGAGGCCACGGGAGCCGTCTCCCCGGTCCCCTTCGGGGAGGAGATCTCGGTGGGAGCCGAAGGCTCCGCGGGCCTGTTCGGATACGACCACATCTCGTCGGGGGGCAGTCCCTCGCAGTCCTCCCAGACCTGCCGCCGGGGACGGGTGCGGGCCCGGGGGCGCGCCTGTCCCGAGACCTCGCCCGCACGTCCCGTCGCGACCGGAGCGGCGACCGGGAACGGGGACGGGAACGAGGCCGGGGGCGTCTCCAGGATCAGGTGGGCGTTGGTGCCGCCGAAGCCGAAGGAGCTGACCCCGGCCAGGCGCCCGGTCCAGGGTTCGAGGCGCTCCTGCACGCGCAGGCCGCCACCGGACCAGTCGAAGTCCTCGGCGGGCCTCGCGGCGTGCAGGCTGGCCGGGAGCGTGCCGTGGAAGAGCGCCAGGGCCAGCTTGGCCAGGCCCGCCGCGCCCGCCGCGGCCTCCAGGTGGCCCACGTTGCTCTTGACCGAGCCGATCCGCAGCGGGGTACGGCGACCGGCGGTGGTGCCCATCACCTCCGACAGGGCGCGCAGCTCCATCAGGTCGCCCAGCCGGGTGCCGGAGCCGTGCGCCTCGACGTAGCCGACGTCGCCGGGGTCGACCCCGGCCGCGTGGCACGCCGCGCGCAGCAGCCGTGCCTGCGCGGGGGCGCTCGGCGACATCAGCCCGTTGGTACGCCCGTCGCTGTTGACCGCGCCGCCACGGATGAGGGCGTAGATCCGGTCCCCGGCGGCGAGCGCGTCGCCCAGGCGCCTGAGCGTCACCACGACGGCCCCCTCGGAACGGCCCATGCCGTCGGCGCCGGCTCCGAAGGACTTGCAGCGGCCGTCGGGGGCGAGCACTCCGGCCGTGCGGAAGCACAGGCCGATGTCGGGCGAGAGGATCGCGTTGACCCCGCCGGCGAGGGCGGTGTCGCACTGGCCCGTCTGCAGGGCCGTCACCGCCTGGTGCACGGCGACCAGCGACGACGAGCAGGCGGTGTCGACCGACATCGAGGGACCGTGCAGGTCGAAGACGTAGGAGATGCGGTTGGCGGCCACGCTGTGCGCCACGCCGGTCGGGGTGTAGAGACCGGGCTCTGCCGTCCCGGAGAAGCTGCGGACCAGGAAGTCCCCGCTGCTGATGCCGGCGAACACGCCGGTCCGGGTCCCGGCCAGGCCGGCCGGGCCGTCCAGGCGCAGCCCGGCGTCCTGCAGGGACTCGTGGGCGACCTCCAGCAGCATCCGCTGCTGCGGGTCCATCGCCTCGGCCTCGCGAGCGTTGACCGTGAAGAACGCCGGGTCGAACGCCTCCACGTCCGGCAGGAACCCGCCCTCGCCCACCCCCGGCTCGCGCCAGCCAGGGTGCCGCGCGGCCCGCTCCCCCGGTACCGCGCCGACCGCGTCGACGCCGTCCGCGAGCAGCCTCCAGAGGCCGCCGGGGCCGTCCGCGCCCGGAAGGCGGCAGCCGATGCCGACGATCGCCACCGGTTCGAGGGAGTACCCGGCGGCCTCCCGCCCGGACCGCCGCGCCGACGACGCCGACGCTGAGGACCCCGAGGACCCCGAGGACCCCGAGGACGCTGACGGCGCCGACGCGGTCAGGTACGCGGCCAGCGCGCGGGGGGTGGGGTGGTCGTAGAAGACGGTCGTGGGCAGCGGGACGCCCAGCCGGGCCTCCAGCTCGGCCGCGAGCGCGACCGCGTCGGCCGATCCGATGCCGCAGTCGATGAACAGCCGGTCGGCGTCGACGCCGGCCAGGCCGGTGCGCTCGGCGACCAGGGAGACCAGCAGGTCCTGGATGTTCATCGCAGGGCCGCCACCGGGCCGGCACCCGCGAGCGCGGGCGAGGTCCATCCGGCCAGCACGGTGAACTCGCCGTCCAGCAGCATCGCGCGGCACTCGCGGCGCCGGATCTTGCCGCTGGTGGTCTTGGGGACGCTGCGCGGCTCGACCAGGAACACCCCGTCGAGCATCACGTCGTGCTCCCTGGCCACGGCGAGGCGGATCTCGGTGATCAGCTCGTCGAGGTTCCCGGCGTTCCGAGCCGTGACCTCGGCGACCACCACGGCGGCCTCGGCCTGCGGCACGTCGCCGGTGGGCTCGGTGGCGAACGCGGCGCCGCAGCCGCCCCGCACGGCGGGGCTGACCTGCTCGACGGTGTACTCGACGTCCTGCGGATAGTGGTTGACCCCGTTGATGACGATCAGGTCCTTGTGCCGGCCGACGATCACCACGTCGCCGCCGTCCAGCACGCCGAGGTCTCCCGTACGCAGGAAGCTCTCCGGCCGTCCCGGCAGGCGGGCGTGGAAGGTCTCGGCGGTGGCGTCGGGGCGTTGCCAGTAGCCGTCCGCCACCGAGGGCCCGGACACCCAGACCTCGCCCACCTCGCCGGGCGGGCAGGGCAGGCCGGTGGCGGGGTCGGCGATCTCGACGGTCATGTCCTCCAGCGGGGTGCCGCAGCGGACGTAGGGGCGCTCCCCCACCTGGACGCCGGGGTCGGCGACGTCCAGCCGCCCGGTGGAGACCACCAGGGTGGCCTCGGCCATTCCGTATCCGGCGCGCAGCGCCGAGGCGTCGAACCCGGCGGGCGCGAACCGCTCGGCGAAGCGCCGCAGGGTGGCCGACCTGAGCGGCTCGGCGCCGTTGATGGCCACCCGCCAGCCGCTCAGGTCCAGGGTGGCGAGCTCGGCGTCGGTGACCTTGCGGGCGCACAGCTCGTAGGCGAAGTTGGGCGCGTAGGAGAGGTGCCCGCGGTACTCGGAGATGGCCCGCAGCCAGCCGACCGGCTGTGCCGCGAACGCCTGCGGGGACATCTTGACCACGTGGGCGCCCCACAGCAGCGGCGACACCAGCGAGCCGATGATCCCCATGTCGTGGTAGAGCGGCAGCCAGGAGACCGTGGTGGTCTCGTGGGTGGCGCCGACGGCCGAGGCCACCGCGCGGGCGTTGTGGGTCAGGCCGCCGTGGGTCACCATGACGCCCTTGGGGTTGCCGGTGGAGCCCGAGGTGTACTGCAGGAACGCCAGGTCCCCCGGGGCGGGCAGCGACCAGTGGTCGGCGGCGTCGCCGCGGAGCAGGTCGGCGAAGTGCAGCCAGCCGCGGAACCCGGGCAGGGCCTCCAGCGCGCCGGCGTCGGGGAGCGGCTCGGGGGCAACGACGTAGGCGGCGCCGGAGTCGCGGGCGATGGAGGCGATCTTCGACCAGGCCGACCTGAAGTGCGCGATGGAGGGCATGTAGACGGGCACCGGCACGGCTCCGGCGAGCATGCAGCCGTAGAAGACGGGCGCGTACTCGATGGAGGAGGGACAGACCAGGAGTACGCGCTCGCCGCACGCGCCGGCCTCGGTGAGGCGGGTGGCGACCTGGCGGGCGCGCAGGGCCAGCTCGGCGAAGGTCCACCCGGTGCGCTCGCCGCCCCTGCCCAGGAAGGTCAGGGCCGGTCGCTCGCCGTGCTCGTCGACGGTGCTCAGCAGGGACGCCAGCACCGAATCATGAGATGTCATGCCATTCCTCCGATGTGGTCGTTGAGAAGCTCGTCCAGCAGGGCGTCCACCTGGGCGTCGGACAGGGCGTCCAGCCGCGCCGCCATCGGGTCGCGGGCGTCCGCCACGGGGTCGCCGACGGCCGGCCGCTCCCCCAGGTGAGCGCTCACCCGCCCGGCCAGCTCGGCGACGGTCGGGCCGTCGAGGAACGCGGGGGTCGGCAGCCGCACCCCGAGCCGGGCCTCCAGGAGGTTGCGCAGCTCGACGGCCATCAGGGAGTCGAGGCCGAGGCGGGTCAGCGACACCTCCGGGTCGATCGCGGCCGGGGAGGTGCGCAGCACGCCCGCCACCCACCCGGTGAGCGCCCTCTCCAGCTCCTCGGGGGTCGCGACGCTCAGCGGGCCGGTCGCGGCGTGGCCGCCCGCGAGCCCGACGAAGATCGACCAGCGCTCCTGCCCCGGGTTGTGCGCGAACCAGGCGGGGGCGTCCAGGGGGACGACCGCGACCTGGGCCGGCGACTCCGCCAGCAGGCCCGCCAGGATCCGCAGCCCCGACGCGGGGTCGATCGAGCCCATGCCCTTCTCCGCGAGGCGGCCCGCCCGGTCGGGCCGGGCGGCGAGCCCGATCTCCGACCAGACGCCCCAGTCGACGCTGGTGGCGGGCAGGCCCTGCCCCCTGCGCCAGTGCGCGAAGCCGTCCAGGAAGGCGTTGGCCGCCGCGTAGCCGGCCTGGCCGCCGGAGCCCAGCAGCCCGGCCGCCGAGGAGAACAGCACGAACAGCTCCAGCGGGTCCCCGCAGGTGAGCCGGTGCAGGTTGCGGGTGCCGTCCACCTTGGGGCGCAGCACCTCGCGTACCTCGTCGAAGTCCGTGGCGGCGATCGTGCGGTCGCGCAGCACCCCGGCGGCGTGCAGGACGCCGCGCAGGGGCGGCGCCTGGGCGCGGAGGCCGTCGAGGGCGCTCTCCAGCGCGTCCGCGTCGGCGACGTCGGCGGCGAGCACCGTGACCCGCACGCCCTCCTCGCGCAGCGCGGCGATCCGCTCCCGCGCGTCCGGGCCCGGCTCGCTCCTGCCCATCAGGGCGAGGTGCCTGGCGCCCTGCCGGACGAGGCCCTCGGCCGCGGCCAGGCCGAGACCGCTCAGACCGCCGGTGACCAGGTAGGTGCCGTCGGCGCGCAGCCGGGGCCTGTCGAAGGTGAGGACCACCTTGCCGATGTGCCTGGCCGACGCCATGTGGCGGAACGCCGCCTCGGCCTCGGCCGCGGGGAAGGCCGTCACCGGCAGCGGGCCGAGCGTGCCGGCCGCGACCGCGTCCACCACCTCGCGCAGCATCGCCCCGGCCAGTTCCGGGCGCCGCCCGGCCAGCGAGAACGCCTCCACGGCGTGGAAGGACAGGCTCTTGGCGAACGGCGCGAGCGGCAGCGGCCTGTTCTCCGCGATGTCGCGCTTGCCGAGTTCCACGAACCGGCCGAAGGGCGCCAGGACGCGCAGGCCCTCATCGACGGCCTCCCCGGCCAGGCAGTTGACCACCATGTCGACGCCGGCGCCGCCGGTGACCTCCATGACCTGGTCGGCGAAGTCCAGCGAGCGCGAGTCGAAGACGTGCTCGACACCCTGCTCCCGCAGCCAGGCCCGCTTGCCGGGAGAGCCCGCGGTGGCGATGACCTCCGCGCCCGCGCGCCGGGCCAGCCGCACCGCCGCCTGGCCGACGCCTCCTGCCGCGGCGTGGACCAGCACCCGGTCCCCCGCCTCCAGGCGGGCCAGCCGCTCCATGCCGTAGACCACGGTGACGTACGCCGCGGGCAGCGTCGCCGCCTCGGTGAAGCCGAGGTCGGCGGGGATGGGCACGGCGAGGCGGGCGTCCACGGTGACGTGCGAGGCCATCGCGCCGATCTCGGCGACCAGGGCCGCCACCCGGTCGCCCGGGGCCAGGCCGGTGACGCCGTCGCCGACGGCGGTCACCTCGCCGGCGCACTCCAGGCCGTAGCCGAGGGGCTCGGGCTGCTCGCCCAGCATGCCGATCCCGCGCAGCACGTCGTTGAAGTTGAGCCCGGCGGCGTGCACCCGGATCCGCACCTTGCCCGCTCCGGGCGCGCCGGGAACGCCTCCGGCGGACACCTCTCCGGCGAGGGACGCTCCGGAGGAAACCCCTCCGAGGGGCTCCCCCACCGGATCCCGCCCGGCCGGGTCCTTCCCGGCCAGGGGCTCCTCGACCAGGGAAAGGGTGGCGAGGTCCTTCTGGACGCGCTGGAGGAGCCGGTGCGGGCCGCGCGGCCCGGCCGGTCGCGGGGTGAGGCGCGGCGCGAACGCCCTGCCGCCCCGCAGGGCGACCTCGTTCTCGCCCCCCAGGTGCCAGGTCGGCGGCCCGTCCACGGCACCGGGGGCGTCCTGGCCCGGCGCGGACGGCTCGCCCGGGGCCGGGGTCCGCGCGGACGGCTCGTGCCCGGCCGGGGTCCAGGTGGACGGGTCGTGCCCGGCGTCCAGGTCGATCAGGGCGCAGCGCAGCTCGGGGTGCTCGTGCCTGACCGTGCGGGCCATCCCCCACACGGCGGCGGCGTCGGGGTCGACCGGGTCGCCGGGCTCCACAGGCTGGGCGTTCCTGGTCACCACCCACAACCGCTCCGGCTCCGGCGCGGCGGCCAGCTCCTGGACCAGCTCCAGCAGCGACCGCAGCGCCTCCTCGGCGGGCCGTCCCGGCTCGACCCGGTGGACCACGCCGTCGAACGGCTCGCCGATGCCGGGCTCCACCGGCACCCAGCGCGTGGCGTACGTCCAGCCGCCGGCCCCGGCCTCGCGCTCGATCGCCCGCAGCCGCACCCCGCGCAGCGCCAGGACGACCCGGCCGTCCTCGTCGCAGGCGTCGACACCGAGCAGCACGTCCGCCCCGCCCTCGGATCCGCCGCTCGCGCCCCCTCGTGTGCCCGTACCCGCTCCCGTGACCCTGGCGTGCGCCCAGCGGGCCGTGCCGAGCTCGCCCAGCACCGACACCCGGGCCACCGCGCGGGGCAGCAGCAGGCCGTCCCCGCCGCCGAGGGCGGGCGCCGCCGCCTGCAGGCAGGCGTCGATCAGCGCCATGTCCAGGCGGTACGGCCCGGCTGTGTCGGAGGGCGCGGCGCAGGAGGGTACGGCGCGCAGGCGGGCGAGGGACTCGCCGGGGGTGGCGAAGACCTCCTCGACCCGCTGGAAGGCGGGCCCGTACCCCATGCCCCTGGCTTCGAAGCCCGCGTAGAGCTCCCGCGCGCCGACCCGGGTGGCGCAGCGGGACCTGATCAGCGGGAGGTCCAGGTCGGCCGCGGGCTCCGGTGTCGTGCAGCAGGCCGAGGCGTGCACGCGCCCCTCCGCCACGAGGTCGATCGCGTCGCCGTCGAGGACGGCGCCCAGGCGGCGCGGGACGTCCAGCACCAGCGGGGCGTGGAACTCCACCCCGGCCAGCGCGTCCGAGTGCTCCAGGGCGGCCGCCACGTACCCGGCGCCGGGAAAGAGCGGCCGGCCCTCGACCCGGTGGTCGCCCAGGGGGCCCTCCGCGGTCAGCTCCACCTCGCGCAGCCGGGCGAGGGAGCCGGCGAAGGCGGCGGCGTCCTCCTTGTGCACGGACGGCAGCAGCAGGGCGCCGACGTCGCGCAATCCGGACAGCAGGGTGGGATGCGGGCTGAGCTCGACGAACGTGTCGTGTCCGGCGGCCAGCAGCTGCCGGATCACCGGCCAGAACAGGACGGGCTCGCGCAGGTTGCGGCACCAGTAGGCGGCGTCGGGCGCCGTGCCGGGGCGGCCGGTGACGGTCGACCAGAGGGGGATCGTGGCGGGGACCGGCGCCAGGGCGGCCAGCGCGTCGCGCAGCTCGGGCAGGAGCGGGTCGACGTGGTGGCTGTGGCCGGCGACGTCGGCGCCGACCAGGCGGCAGAAGACGTCCTCCCAGCGGAGCTGCTCGACGAGCGCGTGGACGGCGTCGTGGTCGCCGGCGACCACGGTCGAGCCGGGCGCGTTGGCGGCGGCCAGGCAGATGCGTCCGCCGTGCCGGTCGTTCTGCTCGGCGACCACGGTGGCGGCCTCCTCCCAGCCGAGGCCGAGCAGCGCCATCGCGCCCGTCCCGCTGAGCCTGCGGTAGAGGCGGCTGCGGACGCCGACGATCCGGGCCGCCTCCCGCAGGGTCACGGCGCCCGCGACGTGCGCGGCGGCGACCTCGCCCAGGCTGTGCCCGACCACGGCGGCCGGCACGACGCCGTTGGCCTCCCACAGGCGGGCCAGCCCGACATGGAGGGCGAAGAGGGCGGGCTGGACGACGTCGATCCGGTCGGCGCCGGCCCTGCCCGCGAGTACATCGGTGACGGATCGGTCCAGATACGGTTCGAGCGCGACCTCGCACTCCCGGATCGCCGCGGCGAAGGCCGGTTCCTGCTCCAGCAGGGCGCTTCCCATGCCGCGCCACTGGGCACCCTGGCCGGGGAAGACGAAAACGACACCGTTCATGCCGAGAAGCATCGCCAGGCGCGGCGCCGGCGTCTTCCGTCGCAGGGCGCGGACGGTACCTAGCCGTCAGGCCGGGTCGCCGGGGGAAGCCTAGCCCGCCGACGAATACCCATATGTCGTGCCATTGGAGATCGTCCTGACCTGTGGACGAAGAATTCGGCTCCCTGGCCTCGGCCTTCTACGAGCACGTGCTGCGGCGGCCCGACGCGCTCGCCGTCACCGACGAACACCGATCCGTGAGCTACGCCGAGCTGGCGGACGCCGCCTGCGGGATCCGCAGCTCGCTCGACGAGCTGGGGCTGGTCCCCGGCGACCGGGTCGGCGTCTTCATGCGGCGCTCCTGGCGGGTCGTCGCCGCCGTCGTGGCGGTGATCGGCCACGGCTGCACGTACGTCCCCCTCGACCCCGACTACCCCGCCGAGCGGGTACGGTTCATGGCCGGCGACAGCGGGCTGCGCGCGATCTGCGCCGACCCGGACGGGCCGTGGCCCTTCGCCGGGGTGCCGAGGATCGAGGTGACCGGCGCGCTCTCGGGCGGGGACGTCCTGCCGCCCGTCCGGCGCTCCCCGGAGATCCCCACCCACATCATCTACACCTCCGGCTCCACCGGGACGCCCAAGGGCGTCGCCACCCCCGAGGGGGCGGTGCTGGAGCTGTTCCGCTCCGCCCGCGAGCGGTTCTCCTTCAGCGGGGACGACGTGTGGAGCTGGTTCCACAGCCACTGCTTCGACTTCTCCGTCTGGGAGATGTGGGGGGCGCTGCTGCACGGCGGGCGCGTGGTGGCCATCCCCGTCTCGGCCGGACGCGACCCCCGGCTGCTGCTGGAGACGCTGGACGCCGAACGGGTGACCGTGCTCTGCCAGGTGCCCAGCATGTTCAAGTACCTGGCCTGGGCGATGGAGCAGAGCCCCCGCCCGCTCGCGCTGCGCTACCTGATCTTCGGCGGCGAGGCCATCGACCGCGACACCATCCGCGCCTGGATGGACCTCACCGGCGGGCGCGAGGAGATCGTCAACATCTACGGCCCCACCGAGACGACCGTCTTCTCCACCTGCACGGTCGTGGACCGCGCGACGGTGGAGGACACCTCCGGGCCCACGAACATCGGCCGGGCGCTGCGCCACGTCCGCACCGCCGTCGTCGGCGCGGACGGCCGCACGGTGCCGACCGGCGCCGAGGGAGAGCTGTGGGTGGGCGGCACCGCCCTGGCCGCGGGCTACGTCGGGCGCCCGGAGCTCAACGCCGAGCGGTTCCCGCTGGCCGACCTGGGCGACGGGGAGCGGCGCTGGTACCGCACCGGCGACCTGGTGCGGCAGCTGGAGTCGGGGTCGTTCGAGTATCTGGGCCGCATCGACTCCCAGGTCAAGATCCGCGGGTTCCGCGTCGAGCTGGGCGAGATCGAGTCCGTGCTGCGGAACACCCCCGGCGTGAGTGACGCGGCCGTGGTCGTGCGGACCCCGCCGGGCGGCGAGCCGCTGATCGCCGCCTACCTGGTCGGCGAGCCGGTCTCCCCCCGCGAGCTGCGCGCCCTGTGCGGGGAGCGGCTGCCCGCGCACATGATCCCGGCCCGGTTCCACACCGTTCCCGTCCTGCCCCTGAACCCCAACGGCAAGCTCGACCGACTCGCCCTGGAGGCAACGCGATGACCGACGCGATCAGAGACGCCGTCCTGTCCGGCGAGAGCGACCCCGGCCACTTCGCGGCGCTGGCCGTGCCGGAGTCCTACTGGGGCGTCACCGTGCACGCCGACGAGGTCGACATGTTCGCCGGGATGCGCGGCGAGGACAAGGACCCGCGCAAGTCACTGCACGTGGAGGAGGTCGCCACCCCCGAGGTCGGGCCCGGCGAGGCGCTGCTCGCGGTGATGGCCAGCTCGGTCAACTACAACACCGTCTGGTCGGCGATCTTCGAGCCGGTGGCCACCTTCGGGTTCCTGCGCCGCTACGGCCGCCGCAGCGAGCTGGCCCGCCGCCACGACCTGCCGTACCACGTGCTCGGCTCCGACGTCTCCGGCGTGGTGCTGCGGGTGGGGCCCGGCGTCACCAAGTGGAGGCCGGGCGACCGGGTCGTCGCGCACTGCCTGTCGGTGGAGCTGGAGGACCCCGAGGGGCACGACGACACGATGCTCGACCCGCAGCAGCGGATCTGGGGCTTCGAGACCAACTTCGGCGGCCTGGCGGAGCTCGCGCTGGTCAAGGCGAACCAGCTGATGCCCATGCCCGCCCACCTGACCTGGGAGGAGGCGGCCTGCTCGGGGCTGGTCAACTCCACCGCCTACCGGCAGCTGGTCTCGCGCAACGGCGCGGCCATGAAGCAGGGTGACACCGTCCTGATCTGGGGCGCGTCCGGCGGGCTCGGCTCCTACGCCACGCAGTACGCGCTGAACGGCGGCGCCACCCCGGTCTGCGTGGTCTCCTCCCCCGAGAAGGCGGAGCTGGCCAGGAGGGCGGGCGCCTCCCTGATCATCGACAGGTCCGCCGAGAAGTACTCCTTCTGGCGCGACGAGCACACCCCCGACGTCGCCGAGTGGCGGCGCTTCGGCGGGCACATCCGCGAGCTGACCGGCGGCGACGACCCGGACATCGTGTTCGAGCACCCCGGCAGGGAGACCTTCGGCGCGAGCGTCTACGTCTGCCGCCGCGGCGGGACGATCGTGACCTGCGCCTCCACCACCGGGTTCATGCACTCCTTCGACAACCGGTACCTGTGGATGAGCCTCAAGCGCGTCGTCGGCACGCACTTCGCCAACTACCACGAGGCCTGGCAGGCCAACCGGCTGGTCGCCCAGGGGCGCGTCCACCCGACCCTGTCACGCACCTACCCCCTGGAGCAGAGCGCCGAGGCCGTGCACGACGTCCGGCGCAACGTGCACCAGGGCAAGATCGGCGTTCTCTGTCTCGCCCCCGCCGAGGGTCTCGGCGTGCGCGACCAGGAGCTCCGCGAGCGGCACCTGCCGGCGATCACGCGCTACCGGTCCTCCTAAGGAGCAAGCCATGACCTCGACAATCCTCGAACCCGGCGCGGGCGTGCGCGGGGCCGGCGAGCCACCGGGCGGCGGCTCCGGCAGGCCACTGGACAGCGGGCCCGGCACAGCGCCGGGCGGCGGGAGCGGCAGGCCGCTGGACATCTGCGTCTTCTGCGGCGCGGGACGGAGCAACTCCCAGGCCATCGTCGATGTGGCCAGGACCACCGGCAGGCTCATCGGCGAGCGCGGCCACCACCTGGTCTACGGGGGCGGCGGCTCCGGCCTGATGGGCGAGGTGGCGTGGGCGGCCTCGGAGAGCGGCGCGGCCATCCGGGGGATCATCCCGCGCTTCCTGTACGAGCGGGAGCGGGCGATCGCCGCGCCGGTCCAGGAGACGCAGCTGACCGACACCCTGCACCGGCGCAAGGAGCACATGCTGCGCGGCTCCGACGCCTTCGTCGCGCTGCCCGGAGGCTACGGGACGCTGGACGAGATCCTCGAGGTGATCTCCGCCACCTACCTGGGCACGTCGGCCAAGCCGCTGGTCCTGGTGAACACCGGCGGCTTCTGGGACGGCTTCGTCAGCCTGGTCGAGACGCTGCGGCGCTACGAGCTGGTCGCCCCGGCCGGTTCGTCGGCGCAGCCGGTGTTCCACTCCGTCGACTCTCCCGAGGCGGCCCTCGCCCTCGTCGAGCAGCTGGCCGTCCCGGCGGCCTGACCCCCTACTGGAGGACTCCGATGGAGACCCGAGCGCCGCTGTCCCCCGCGGACAAGCGCGCCCTGCTCGCCAGGCTGATGAAGTCGGGCGCCACACCCTTCCCGCTCTCGTACGGCCAGCAGTCCCTGTGGTTCATGGACCGCGTGCGCAGGGAGGCGAGCGTCGCCTACAACATGCCGTTCGCGTGGACGGTGCACGACGACGCCGACCCGGGCGCGCTGCGCGGCGCGTTCGAGTGGCTGGTGGCGCGGCACCCGATCTTCCGCACGACGTACGGGCACGTCAAGGGGACCCCGGTGCAGCGGGTCGCCCCGGAGGGCGGCCTGGACTTCCGCATCGCAGCCCTAGCGCCCGGCCAGGACCTCGCGGCCCTGCTGGGCGCCGAGGCCGCCCGCCCGTTCGACCTGGAGCGCGGGCCGGTGCTGCGGGTGGTGCTGGTGCGGCGCCCGGCGGCGGCGCCCGTGCTGCTCTGGGTCACCCACCACATCGCGATCGACGGCTGGTCGCTGTTCCAGCTGCTGGAGGAGCTGGGGCGGGCGTACACGGCGCTGCGCGACGGGGCCGAGCCGTCCGGCGCGCCGCCCGCCGCGACCTACGCCGACTTCGTGGCGTGGCAGGCGGCGATGCTGGCCGGTCCCGACGGCGCCCGGATGGAGGCGTACTGGACCGGGCTGCTGGCCGACCCGCCGCCGGTGCTGGCGCTGCCCGCCGACCGGCCCCGCCCCGCCGACCAGGGCTTCCAAGGCTCCTCGTACGCCTTCCGGCTGGGCGCGGAGCGGTCGGCGGCGGTCGCGGAGCTGGCCGCGAGGAGCGGCTCCACGCTGTACACGACGCTGCTGGCGGCCTTCCAGGTGCTGCTGGGCAGGGCGGCCGGCCAGGACGACTTCCTGCTCGGCACCTGGACCTCAGGGCGCAGCCGCCCGGAGTTCTCCGACGTGGCCGGCTACTTCGTCAACCCGGTCGTGCTGCGCGCCGACCTGTCGGGGGACCCGGGCTTCTCCGAGGTGCTCGGCCGCACCAGAAAGGCGGTGCTCGGCGCCCTGGACCACCAGGACTACCCGTTCCCGCTGCTGGTGGAGCGGCTGGGCGCGCACCGCGACCCGAGCCGTTCCCCGCTGTTCGACGTGGCGTTCACGCTGCGCGCCTCGCAGCGGGGGGAGATCGTCCGCGCCGAGTCGCCCGAGGCGGTGTCGCCGCTGGGCGCCTCCTCGGCGGGCGAGCGGGGCATGCTGCTGCGGCTGGGCGAGCTGGCCCTGTCGACCTACCCCCTCGACCAGGCGACCGTCCGCTTCGACGTCGAGCTGGAGCTGGTCTCCGCCGACGGCGAGATCTCCGGCCTGCTGCGCTACGCCACCGGCCTGTTCGACGAGGCCACGATCGCCTGGCTCGCCGAGGGCTACCTACGGGTGCTGGACTCCGTGGCCCGGGACCCCGGCCGTCCGGTCGGCGCCGTGCCGTGGGAGCCGCGTCCCGGCGTCGTGACACGCGACGGCGTCCCGGTCTCCACGGCCGCACGGGCACCGGCCGAGCTGCTGGAGGCCGTCACCGGCATCTGGAGCGAGGTGCTGGGCCTGGACGCCGGGGAGATCGCCCCGGGCGACGACTTCTTCGACCTGGGCGGCCACTCCCTGGCCGCGGTCCAGGTGGCGATGCGGATCCAGGACCGGCTGGGCGTGGAGGTGTCCATCTCCGACGTCTTCCACCACCTGACGCCCGCCGGGCTGGCGGGCTGGCTGGCCGGGCCCACCGGGACCGGGCCGCGCCCGGTGCCCAGGACACCCGGCGCCACCTACCCGCTCTCCCACGCGCAGGAGAGCCTGTGGGTGCTCAACCAGCTGGCCCCCGGAAGTCCCGCCTACAACGCGCCGCACGCGTTCCGGCTGCGCGGCCCGCTGGACGTCGAGGCGCTGGAGTGGGCGATCGGGCGGGTGACCGCCCGGCACGAGTCGCTGCGGACCACGTTCACCATGACCCGGCGGGGGCCGGTGCAGCGGGTGGCCGACCCGGCGCCGGTGCCGCTGCCGGTGGTGGAGACGGCCGACGCCGCCGGGCTCGTCCTGGAGGAGTACCGCAGGCCGTTCGACCTGGCCATGGGCCCGCTGCTGCGGCCCGTCCTGTACCGGGTCTCCCCCACCGAGCACGTGCTGCTCGTCCTGGTGCACCACATCGTCTTCGACGGCTGGTCGACGGCGGTCTTCTGGCGGGAGCTGTGCGCCTTCTACCGCCTGCGGGTCGAGGGTGCCGGCGGCACTGCGGAACCGGCGCCGCCCGGCGTGCAGTACGTCGACTTCGCCGTCTGGGAACGCGAGTCGCTCACCGGCGACCGGCTGGCCGGCCTGGTGGACTACTGGCGGGAACGGCTGGCGGGCTCGAAGGGCACCGCGCTCCCCACCGACCTGCCGCGCCCGAGGCGGCCGCTGTTCCAGGGCGCCCAGCACGCGTTCGACCTTCCGGTCGACGTCCGGGAGCTGTGCCGCGCCACCGACACCACACCGCACATGGTCTACCTGGCCGCGTTCAAGGTCTGGCTGGCCCGCCGCGCCGGCACCCGGGACGTGGTGGTCGGTTCGGTGGTCTCCGGCCGGTCCAGGGCCGAGGTCGCCGACCTGGTCGGGCACTTCGTCAACACGGTGGCCGTCCGCACGCACCTGGGCGGGGCGCGCACCTTCACCGAGGTCGTCGGCCGGGTGCGGCAGAGCCTGCTCGGCGCCTACGAGCACCAGGAGCTGCCGCTGTCGCGGCTGGCCGCGGAGCTGGGCATGGGCCGCGCGACCCCGTTCGACGTGCTGTTCACCCTGCACGACGAGCGCCTGCTGGAGTCGGCCGACGACGGGCTGCCCGGGGTGACGGCCGAGCGGCTGGTCACGCCGCTGGGCACCTCGCAGTTCGACCTCGCCCTGGAGGTCACCGACCTGGGCGGCGCGGCGCGGGCGGTGCTGGAGTACGACACGGCGCTGTTCCGCCCGGCGACGGTCGCCGCGATGGCCGCCGAGATGGAACGGTCGATCACCGCCCTGGTGACCGGCCCCGGCCTTCCCCTCGAGGTGACGGCATGACGACGACGCGCGTGCTCGACCGCGCGGCGCGGGCGGTGAGCTTCCCCGCCCCCCGGCCGCGGGCCGCGGTCCGGATGTTCTGCCTGCCGTACGCGGGCGGCGGCTCCGTGGAATACCAGCAGTGGGCCGACCTGCTGCCGGACAGGGTGGAGGTGGTGCCGGTGCACCTGCCGGGGCGTGAGCGCCGGTTCCGCGAGGCCCCGCACACGGTGATGGCCGGCCTGGTCACCGAGCTGGCCTGTGCCCTGGCCCCGCACCTGGGACGGCCGTACGCGCTGTTCGGCTACAGCATGGGCGCCTGGGTGGCGTTCGAGCTGGCCAGGGAGCTGCGGCGGAGGGGCGCTCCCGCGCCGCTGACGCTGCTGGCCGCGGCGGCCGGCGCGCCGGACGGCCCGCGCGCCCCCGCCGTCCACAACGCCCCCGACGGCGAGCTGGTGGCCTGGATGCGCCGCCTGGGCGGCAGCGGCGGCCTGCCGCTGGACGACCCGCGGCTGCTGGCGGTGGTCCTGCCGCGGGTGCGGGCCGACCTGAGGGTGACCGAGACCTACCTGCCCGCCGCCGAGGCGCCGCTGGAGTGCCCGCTGGTCGTCTACACCGGCGACGGGGACGAGGTCGTCTCGCCCGGCGAGGCCCTGCTGTGGGGCCCGCACGCCGCCGGGGAACTCCGGCTCCGGGTGCTGGGCGGCGGCCACTTCTTCCTGCACGAGCGCCGGGCGGAACTGCTCGGCCACATCATCCGCGACCTGGAGGTCTGACGTGAGCACGTACGCAGTGGTGGTCAACGACGAGGAGCAGTACTCCCTGTGGCCGCACGGCCGGGCCCTGCCCGCCGGGTGGACCGCCACCGGGACCGTCGGCGGCCGTGACGACTGCCTGGCGCACATCGAGCGGGTGTGGACCGACATGCGTCCCCGATCGCTGCGCACGCCATGACCGTCCTGCAGGGGACCCGGCCCCGTGTCAACGCCGGGCGCCTGGTGGAGCACGTGGCCCGGCTGGGCGCGGTCGGCGCGGTCCCCGGCGGCGGGGTGACGCGGCTGGCGTTCACGCCCCAGGACGTGGAGGGGCGCGCGTACGTCGCGCGGCTCATGGAGGAGGCGGCGCTGACCGTGGAGGTCGACGCGGCCGGCAACCTGATCGGCCGCCGCCCCGGCTCCGTGCCGGGGGCGGCCGCGCTGGTCCTGGGCTCGCACATCGACACGGTGCCCGACGGCGGCGCCTACGACGGGGCCTACGGGGTGCTGGCCGGCATCGAGGTGGCCAGGACCCTGTACGAGGAGGGCGTGCGGCTGAACCACCCGCTCGCGGTGGTGGCCTTCTGCGACGAGGAGGGCGCCCACGGCACGATGGGGATGCTGGGCTCGCACGGGTTCGCCGGGGTGCTGCCGCCCGAGGCGGCGCTGGCCCTCGACGACCGCGGCGTCCCGGTCGCCGACCTGCTGGCGGCGGTCGGGGGCGACGCGGGCCGGCTCGCCGAGGCGGCCTGGTCGCCCCGTAACGTCGCCGCCTACCTGGAACTCCACATCGAGCAGGGAGACGTGCTGGAGCGCCTGGGCGTGCCCATCGGGGTGGTCGAGACGATCACCGGGCGGGTGAACGTCTCGGTCACCGTCGAGGGCACGGCCGGGCACGCGGGCACCACGCCCATGGAACACCGGGCGGACGCGCTGGACGGCGCCGCCCGGCTGGTGCTGGCCGTGCGGGCCATCGCCGCCGCCGAGCGGCTGGTGCTGCGCGCCACCACCGGGACGTGCGCCGTCGAGCCCGGCATGTGGAACGTCATCCCCGGCAGGGTCCGGCTGGGGGTGGAGTTCCGCGACACCTCGGCCGGGGCCCTGGACGCGGCGCTGGCGCGGCTGGCCGAGGTCGCCGCCGAGGTCGCGGGCGCGACCGGCACCCGCGTCACGGTCGTGCCCGGGGCGCGCACCGCGCCGGTCGACTGCGACGCCGGTCTGCGCGAGATCGTCGCCCGCTCCGCGGCCGGGCAGGGCCTGCCGTACCACCGCCTGCCCAGCGGGGCCGGCCACGACGCGCAGATCGTGGCGCGGATCGCGCCCGTCGGGATGATATTCGTGCCGAGCAGGGGCGGCGTGAGCCACGCGCCCGCGGAGTACACCGCGCCGGAGCACCTGGCGTGGGGGGCGGACGTGCTGCTCACGGCGGTGCTGATGCGCGACGCGGCCCCGGATATCGACCGGTAGCCGATGCGATACCGACTCGATCGTGCCCCATTCTACGTTTGTCGCAGAACGGAAGAAGGAAAGAAAACAACACGGATGAATGAGGTCGAAAATGTCTCGGTGGATTACCTGGGTCGCGAAAGTCACCGCCACTGCCGCGCTCTTCGCACTCCCCCTGGCCGTCGTTCAGGGCACGGTCTCCGCGGCGGCGTCAATCGCCCACACCACCGGCGACAGCACATGGACCTGACGATTCCAAGGGCATTACGGATAAAGTCGCCAACCGCTCCGTGATTCGCCGATAATCCTCGGATCCGGTGCCGGCGCAATAATCCAGAGCACGATTCAGCGCGTCGAAGGCCGCGGGCTCGTCCCCCTTGAGGATAAACACCTCGCCCAGCGCGGACAGGGCCCTGAACCGCCACAACCGGGTGTCCAGCTCGGTGGATATCTCCAGTGTCTCCCGCAGGTGGGCCACCGCCTCGTCGAACCGGCCGCACCGGGCGTGCACCTGGCCGAAGGCCAGGTGGATCCGCGCCTCCACGAACCTCTCCCGCACCCCCTGGGCGATGACGAGCGCCTCGTCCAGGCTCTCCACCGCGGTGGCCAGCAGGTTCTGGCGGATCTGTATCTCCCCCAGCCCGCACAGGATGTACGCCTGCCCGATACCGTCCTGCCGCTTCCTGACCAGGGCGAGCGCGGCCCGCACGATCTCCTCGGCCTCCGCGGGCCGGTCCTGGCGCAGCAGCGCCTCCCCCAGCCTGTTGAGGATCTGCGCCTGCCCCCGCTCGCTGCCCAGCCGGCGGAACACCTCCAGCGCCTGCCGCAGCAGGGGCTCGGCGAGCTCCAGCCTCCCCAGGTCCACGTGGACCTGGGCGATGCCGCCGAGCACGTGGGCCTCGGCGAAGTGGTCACCGACCTCGGCGAAGATCCTCTTCGCGGTGAGGAACCCGTCGAGCGCCGTGTCGAAGCGGCCCGCGAGCCGGTCGAGCAGCGAGATGTTGCGCAGCGCCAGCGCCATCCCGTAGGGGTCCTCAAGCCGTTCGAACAGCTCGCGCGCCGCGCTCAGGCACTCGCCCGCCCGCTCCGGGACCTGCTGGAAGAGGTGCATGCTTCCCAGCGAGCACAGGACGGCCGCCTCGCCGCGCGGGTCACCGGCCTTGCGGGCGGCCTCGAGGGCCGTCTCGTGGGTGGTGCGCCAGTCGTCGAAGTAGCTGCGGACCTCGAAGAGGGTGGTGGCGGTGACGGCGAGGTCCCAGCACAGTTCGGACGCGCCGAGGTGCGCGGCCTGGGAGATCGCGGCGACGATGGCGCCGCGCTCGGCGTCCAGCCAGTCGAGGGGCCGTTCCAGGAGCTCGTCGGCGTCGGCCGGCCGCCAGCGGGGCACCGAGCCGTGCAGCTGGGTGAAGGCGCCGCCGTACTCCCGCTGGTGTGCCTCCTCGGCCAGCGCGAGCCAGCAGCTCAGCGCGCGGGTGGTCGCGGCGAGGCGGTCCTCGGCCGGCTCCTCGGCGTGGGCGCACTCCCTGGCGTACAACCTGACCAGGTCGTGGAAGCGGTAGCGGATCTGGTCGGCGCCGTCGCGGCCCAGCACCTCGACGAGCTGGGCGTCCACCAGCTGGTCGATCAGGTCCTCGGCGTCGAGGTCGTCGACGCCGAGCAGCGCCGCCCCCGCCCAGGAGGCGAAGTCGGGTGCCTCCAGCAGCCCCAGCCTGCGGAACATCAGCGCCGCCCGGGGGCTCAGGTCGCGGTAGCTGAGGGCGAAACTGGCCCGTACGGTCAGCTGGCCGTAGCTCAGCTCGTCCAGGCGGCGGCGCTCGTCGGCGAGGCGCTTGGCCAGGCGGGCCGGGGTCCAGTACGAGCGGGCGGTGAGGCGCGCGCCCACGATCCGCAGCGCCAGCGGCAGGCCGTCGCACAGCTCGCCGAGCAGGGTGGCGGCCTTGGGATCCTCGTCCATCACCACGGAGTCGGCGACCCCGGAGAGCAGCGCGGCGGAGTCGGCCGAGCCCAGCACCTCCAGATGGATCACGCTGGCCCCCTCCCTGGGGGCCAGGTCTCCCAGCGGGTCCCGGCTGGTCACGATCACGCAGCAGGTGCCCGAGCCGGGCAGCAGCGGCCTGACCTGGTCGATGGCGCGGGCGTTGTCCAGCACCAGCAGCACCTGGCGCTTGCCGATGACGGTGCGCAGCAGGCCCGCGCGCTCGTCCAGGTCCTCGGGGATGCGCTCACCGCCGATGCCGAAGGCCCGCAGGAAGCGGTCCATGACCGCGCCGGGCGTCAGCGGCTGGGCGTTGAGGTCGTAGCCGCGCAGGTTCACGAAGAGCTGGCCGTCGGGGAAGCGGGAGGCGACCCGGTGCGCCCAGTGCACGGCGAGCCCCGACTTGCCGACCCCGCCCACCCCGGTGATGAGGGCGATGGTGAGCAGCCCCTGCCCGAGCCGCTTGTCCAGCAGGGCGTCCAGCTCGGCGATCTCGGTGGCCCTGCCGACGAAGTGCGGCACGTCCGCGGGCAGCTGCGCGGGCACCACCCCGTGCTCGGCGTGAGCCACCGCCGCCGCGGGCTCGGCGGGCGCGAGCCCGGATTCCGCGACGGCCTCGGGGGCGGGCGCCGACTTCCTGGCGGGCGGCGGCGCGGGCGCCGGGGTCAGGTCCGGGTCGTCGCGGAGGATCGCGTCGTGCAGTTCCTGCAGCTCGGTTCCCGGTTCGATGCCGAGCTCCTCGACCAGCTGCATCCGCCCGATCCGGTACGTGTCGAGCGCCTCGGCCCGGCGCCCGCACCGGTATCTGGCCAGCATCAGCTGGGCGCGCAGCCGCTCGCGCAGCGGGTTGGCGTCGACGAAGACGGAGAGGTCGTCGATGAGTTCCCGGTGCCGGCCCAGGGCCAGCTCCAGCTGGACGCGCTCCTCGGTGAGCGTCAGCTGGCGGTCGTCCAGCCTGCGCGCCTCGGACTCGACGAACGCGCTCTCGATGCCCGCCAGGACCGGGCCGCGCCACAGGCCGCACGCCTCGGCGAACATCCGGGCGGCGCCGGCGAGGTCGCCCGCGCTCTCCGCGGACCGCGCCTGGGAGGCGAGGCGCTCGGCGAGCAGGACGTCGACCTGCGACGGGTCGGCCTGCAGGACGTACCCGGGAGAGGAGGTGCCGAGCAGGTTCGCCGGCGCCCCCGCCTCCAGGAAGGCGCGGCGGAGCCCGGAGACGCAGATGACCACCTGGCTGCGGGCGGTGGGAGGTGGACGCTCGCCCCATATCGCCGTGGCGAGCAGGTCGACGGGGACGACCCGGCCCGCACGCAGGATGAGGGTGGCGAGAATGATGCGCTGGCGTGACCCGCCGATCGAGACCCTTTGCTCACCTACCAGGACTTCAAGTGGACCGAGAACTCGAAACGACAGAGCAGTGTCCATGCGCCACCATCGGGAAGTGTTCGACTGCCCCTTACGCAGGGTGAATCATTTATTCGCGAAAAACCCCATTCCAACAGCATTTGTCCTGGCATGTCCAGTCTTTATGGTGCAAGCGCCCTCGAGTACGGTCTCACTTGCGGGATTGTCGGGGCTTTTCTGCGACCGGACGTCCGTATCCACGCCGAACGACGGGGCCGGAACCGCGAAGGAGGGCGGGCGGCGCCTTCCCCGGTATCGCCGCCGGCGTTCCCTGGCCCGCCGCCCTCGAACAGCCTGGCGCGCCCCCCTGGGACCAGGGGTCAGGGGCGTCAGGGGCGTCAGGGGCTACGCCTCGGCCGCGCCCAGCCACGCGCTGATCCCGGCCAGCGCGCCGGGACCGTAGTCGGAGGTGACGTCGCGGGCCAGGTCGGCCACCGTGATGGATCGCAGGGCGTCCCGCCAGGCGTTCTCGGCACCGGCCATCGCGCGCTTGATGGCGCAGGGGGCGGTGCACGACTCCGGCGAGGCGGCCAGCGGGCCGCGCAGGCGGATCTCGGTGCAGACGAAGGCCGGGCCGGGCCCGTCGACGGCCTCGACGACGTCGAGCACGGTGATCAGCTCGGGAGGGCGGGTGAGGACGTAGCCGCCCGCCTTGCCCTGGACCGAGCGGACGAGTCCGGCGCGCGAGAGGGCCTGGAGCTGCTTGGCGAGGTAACTGGGCGAGACGTCGTGCAGTTGCGCCAGCCGCGCGGCCGGCGCCGGTTCCTCCACCGAGGTCAGCACGACACAGCAGTGCAGGGCCCACTCGACCCCACCGGACATCTTCACCTCCTCACCCTATCCGCCCCCCCTTGACTCGGACAAAAAATATCCGTGTAGCATCTCGGATAACAGATGTCCGAGTTAGCGGGCATGGATCACCGAGGAAGGGCAGGACGTGCCATGAAGTTCGCAGTCATCGGCGGAACCGGGCTGATCGGGTCGAAGGTCGTGAAGATCCTGAACGAGGCCGGGCACGAGGCGGTGCCGCACTCGCTGTCCACCGGGGTCGACGTGCTCACCGGCCAGGGCGTGGACGCGGCGCTGACCGGCGCCGACGTGGTCGTCAACCTGACCAACTCCCCGACCTTCGACGAGGCCTCCCCCGCGTTCTTCCAGACCTCGATGGACACCCTGCTGGCAGCGGCCGAGCGTGCGGGCGCCGGGCACTTCGTCATCCTGTCCATCATCGGCGTTGACCAGGTCCCCACCGACTACTACCGCGCCAAGACCCTCCAGGAGGACCTCCTCAAGGCCGGCCCCATCCCCTACTCCATCGTGCGCGCCGCCCAGTTCATGGAGTTCATCGGCGACATCCTGTCCTGGACCGCCGACGACGAGACCGTCCGCCTGCCTCGCACCCCCCTCCAGCCGGTCGCCGCGGCGGACGTGGCCGCCACCGTCGCCGACGTCGCGGCCGGGGCACCCCTGGGCGGCGTCCTCGACCTGGCCGGGCCCGACGTGTACCCGCTGGACGAACTGGGCCGGATCACCCTCGCCTCCAGGGACGACAAGCGCTCGGTGACCACCGACGACGACGGCGGCATGTTCGCCGCCGTCCCCGGCGACGTCCTCATCGCCAAGGACGGCGCCCGCATCGCCCCCACCCACTACACCGACTGGCTGAAGAACTAGACCGCGCTCCGCGCGCAGACGCCCGACGGCGGGAAGCCGTCACCCGAGGCCGGCCCCGGCATGAGGAGGACGGCTGGAGGGTGACGGCCGCGCGCGCAGAGGCCGGTACGGACAGACGTCCGGCACCGCCTGATCATCGAGTCCGGGGGGTGCAGAGGTAGAACACCTCAGGATCGCCGTCGTCCAGGCCGTGGACCATGCCCACCGATCGCCAGCCGACGCGTTGGAGCAGCCGCTGCATGGGCTGGTTGGACAGGTTGGTCGAGGTGAACAGCTTGTCGGTCAGGCATGAGGCCATCGCGGCGCGCAGCAGTTTCTCGCCGACGCCATGACCCCGCCCGGACTCGGCGACCATGAGCATCGTCACGAAGCCCTGGTCGAAGAAGGTGTATTCCAGTACGCAGTAGCCCGCTGGGCCGGTCGGAGTGTCGGCGAGAAGGATCGAGCCCGCGCGACACCAGCGTTGGATATGGGTGCGCCGCTCATCACCGTCGGATCGCGCCACCGGGTCGAGGGCCACGAGAGTGGGCGCATCGGCCGGCGTGCCGGCTCGGATGGTGAGCGCGCGCAAGTCATGAACGTTGTTCATGGGCGCGATCTTCTCACTCCGCGTGGAGACGCCTGGTTTCCGATCGGCCGGCCAACACGCTCGCACCTCTCCGCACGTTTAGTTGTGCCTGGCTCTGGACCGGAAGTCGTACGCCGGCACCGCGTGCCGCCTCAGGTGAGTTCCAGGCCGCCGTCGACGGTGAGGATCTGGCCGGTGATCCAGGTGGCCGCGGGGTCGGCCAGGTGCACGATCCAGGCGGCCACCTCCTCGGGGCTCCCGCGGCGGCCGAGCGGGATGCTCGCGGCCTCGTCCTGCTTGATCTGCTCGACCGCCGCCTCGGACAGCCCGGCGGCGGCCAGGGCCTCGCTCTCCGTGGGACCGGGGGCCAGCGCGTTGACCCGGATGCCGTCGGCGGCCAGCTCCAGCGCCCAGCTGCGGGTCAGCTGCTCCAGGGCGGCCTTGGACGCGGCGTAGTGGGCCGCACCGGGCAGCGGCCGATGCCCGTAGGTGGAGGAGACGTTGACGATCGTGCCGCGACCGGCGCGAAGGTGCGGCAGCGCGGCGCGGGCGAGCATGCTGGGCGCGGTGACGTTGAGGGCGAACAGGTCGCCGACGCGCTGGGCGTCGGTGTCGGCCAGCGACATCATCGCGGTGGCTCCGGCGTTGTTCACCAGGACGTCCAGGCGCCCCCACCGCTCGATCGCCGCGTCGACGATCGCCCCAGGAGCCCGGTCGGCGCGGATGTCCGCGGCCAGGACGTCGATGCCGGGATGCCGGGCGGCCGTGTCCCGCAGGGTTTCCGCGCGGCGTCCCACCCCGAGGACGTGCGCTCCGGCGCGGGCGAAGGCGAGGGCGGTGGCGCGGCCGATCCCGGACCCGGCTCCGGTCACGATCACGGCACGGTCCCGCAGGCGGCCGGTGGGCTGCTCGTTCATGCAATTCCCCGTTGTTCGATGTTTATGAAACATCGAACAACGTATAACATCGCAGGATGAGGCAGGCACACCACCCCGAACCAAGCGAGATCGCGCTGACCAAGGTGATGGCCGCCCTCAGCGACCCGATCCGGGTCGGGCTGGTGCGCGTGCTGGCCGACGGGCGCGAGCGCGGCTGGGGAGAGCTACGGGCACCCGTGGCCAAGTCGACGCTCAGCCACCACCTGCGAGTCCTGCGCGACGCCGGGCTGACCCGCACCCGGCAGGAGGGGACCCGCTGCTACGTGGTCCTGCGCCGGGAGGATCTGCAGGCGCGCTTTCCCGGGCTGGTGCGGACGGTGCTGGCCGCGGCCCAGAGCGACGACGTCGGCGGCCACGTCAGCGTGCAGGAAGACCCCGACACCGCCCGGTAGTGCCTTGTCAGGTGGCCGGGACGGATGCCGGCGGCGGGCAGGGCGGCCCGTCCAGGTGACCGGTGGCACCCGTGGCCCCTTGAGGATCGCGCGGGGCGCCGGGCCGCCCTGCCCGCCCTTCCCGCCTCGGGGTGCTCAAGCCAGCACCGCGGCGGCGACCGTGTCGGTGTACCAGCGTTCGAACCGTTCGGCCGGCCAGCCGCACCGGCGTACGAGCCAGTCGTAGTTGCGAAAGTCCATGGCCAGCCACAGGACGTCGGCGACGCTGTCGACGTCGTGGTCGGGACGCACGGATCCGGTGGCGACGAGCTCGGCGGCGAGCATGGTCATGCCGCGCCTGCGGTCTTCGACGTTCTTGTGCCAGATGCGCGCGGCGTCGGCGTCCGCGGTGGCCGCGCCGGCCAGCGCGATCATCACCTCGGTCTGGCGGGCGTGGGTGACGACGAGGTGCCGGGCGTAGCGGGCGAGCTTGGCGCGAGGATCGGACAGGGCCCGGATCTCGGCCACGAACGGCCGGTCGGGCAGCGCGACCGGCTCGTCGTCGCCGGCGACGGTGACGTCGACGAGTTCGGACAGCAACTGCTGTTTGCTGCCGAAGGCCGCGTAGATCGTCTGGACCGCCACGCCGGCCTCGGTGGCGATGGCGGTCAGCGGAGTGGCCGCGTAGCCGGGGTCGACGAACAGCCTGCCGGCCGCCTCCAGGATCGCCCGCCGGGTCTGGCGGGCCTGCTCCCGGCGTCGCTCCGACTGGTAGCTCCGCTTGCCGTCCACCCGCGTTAGTATAAGGTTCCATTAGATAGAGTCTCACTCTATCCAATAGAGAGGTGGTCGCGATGCCGTTCGGAGTGCTGCAGGAGATGCCCGGCGTGACCGAGGAGGAATACCTCGCGGTGGAGCGCAACCTGGGCCCGGACCGGCCGCCGGGCCTGCTCGCCCATGTCGCGGGGCCGGTCGAAGGCGGCTGGCGGATCATCAACGTCTGGCAGGACGCGGAGGCGTTCCGGCGCTTCCAGTCCGAGCGGCTCATGCGCGCCGCCGGTCTGGCCGCCCAGATGGACGGGTTCGACGCGGGCAAGGCCGCGAATTTCCGGTCCGTGACGGTCGACGGCGCCGAGATGCCCTTCCCGTGACCGACATCGCCGCTGTGCGGGCCCGCAACGCCACGTTCTGGGCGCAGGCCGCGCCGGGATGGATACACCACGCCGACCGTCAGGACGAGTACGGCCGGCCGCTGGGTGCCGCGGCGCTCGACTGGCTGCGCCCCCGGCCCGGAGAGCGGATCCTCGACGTCGGCTGCGGGTGCGGCGGCACCACCGCCGAACTCGCGGCGGCGGTCGCCCCGACCGGCGCGGTGGTCGGCCTGGACCTGGACGACTCCATGGTGGCGGCCGCGGCCGCGCGGTTCCCGAGTGACCGCCATCCCGGCCTGAGCTTCGCCGCCGCCGACATCGAGACCGCCGGCACCGTCGCGGGGGCGCCCTTCGACGCGGTCTTCTCCCGGACGGCCCTCATGCTGCTGGCCGACCCCGTCGCCGGCTGCTCCACGATCCGGCGGGCGCTGCGTCCGGGTGGGCGCATGGCCGCCACCGTCTTCCGTGACGGCGCGACCAGCCCCTGGATGCACGCGGTGTTGCTCGGCGCCGCGCCGTATCTCGGGCCGCTCGCGCCGATGCCCGCCGGCGACGAGCCGGGCCCGTTCGCGTTCGCCGACTCCGGACGGGTGATCCGCGTCCTGACCGAGGCCGGTTTCGAGGCCGTCACCGTCCAGCCGCACGACATCGCCCTGGACGCCCCCGGCGACCCCGGCACCGTGGCCGAATGGCTGATCGAGATCGGCCCTGCCGGAGCCGCGTACCGTGACGCCACACCGCCACAACAGGCGGCCGCACGCGCCGGGGCGGGCCGGCTGCTGGCCCGCTTCCGCGAGCCGCCGTCGGGCTACCGGTTGACGACCGGGATCTGGCTCATCACCGCGGTGGCCCCGTGAGGCGGGCGCCGCCGTGACTCTCGCGGCTTCAGGATCATCGGGCCGCGACACCCGGTGGCGCGCCGCGAGGAGCGCGACTCCGGCGTCCTGCTGGGCGCGGTCGACGAGTACGACCACTTCCGCGAGCAACCGATCAAGTTGATCACGATCGTGTGAGGCACTCGCCGACCGCCGGGCACTACCTGGTGATGGTGAAGGTGTCCACGTCGAACAGCGAGCCGGAGCCGCCGCTGAAGGTCAGGAAGATCGGCCCCGAGCCCGTCGCGGTGAGGGTGGTGGAGACGGTCCTGAAGGTGTCCCAGCTGCCGGTGTTGGGCACGGCCACCGAGCCGAGCACCGTCCCGGTCTGCGAACCGGCGCGGACCCGGATGGTGCCGCCGGCACCCGCCGAGGAGACGCGGGCGCTGAAGGTCTTCGCCCCGGAGGCGTTCACCGACGCGTATCCGGCCCAGTCGCCGTTGTCGATGTAGCCCACCGTCCTGCCGCCGCTGGCCGGGCCGTGGTTCGCCACCTGCACGCCGAAGCTGGAGGTGTAGGCCTCCCCCTCGACCGTGGTGCCGGTGCCGCCGGTCCTCGGGCTGCAGTCGGCCGCGATCTGTCCCGCGGCGTACCTGATGCCGCCGAGGAGCAGGCTGCGGAAGGCCGATTCCGCGTAGGACTGGATGGTGTGGCCCAGCCCCGTGTAGAACGAGCGGCCAGAGCCCTGCGGGTGGCACCAGGTGATGGGGTGGTCACCGTTCATGGTGCCGCCGCTGTAGCTGCTCTCGTCGAGAGACTGCAGGACGCGCGCGGTGGAGCGGGGGTTGGTGCCGTAGTTGTACCACTCGTCGCTGCGGCTCCAGGTGGCGCCGAGGTGGGAGGTGGCCGGGTGGGTGTTGTCCTCGGTCCTGACGGTGGCCTGCTGGATCGCGGGGTGGCCGTTGAACCAGGCGCCGACGAGCTGGCCGTAGTAGGCCCAGCCGTACTCGGTGTCGGCCGCCGCGTGGATGCCGAGGTAGCCGCCGCCGCCGTTGACGTAGTTCTGGAACGCGGTCTGCTGGGTGTCGTTGAGGACGTCACCGGTGGTGCTGAGGAAGATCACGGCTTCGTACGTGGCCAGGTTGGACGCGCTGAAGGCGTTGGCGTCCTCGGTCGCGGTCACGGTGAAGCCGTTGGCGGCGCCCAGGTCCCTGATGGTCTGGATGCCGGTCGGGATGGAGTCGTGGCGGAACCCGGCCGTCTTGGAGAAGACCAGCACCTCGTACGGGGCGGCGGCCTGGGCCGCTGCCGGGACGAGCACGGTCGCGGCCGCCATGGTGGCCGCCGCGACTGTCGCCAGCCCGCGTGCGATGAGACTGCGCATCGCTGTCCTTTCGTGTGCGGACGTATCCCCGGTGCGGCGGGAGACCGCCGCACCGGGGATACGTCACTACTTGGTGATGGTGATGGTGTCGACGTCCAGCAGCGAA
Organism: Streptosporangium sp. H16; assembly: GCF_051918855.1. NCBI lineage: Bacteria > Bacillati > Actinomycetota > Actinomycetes > Streptosporangiales > Streptosporangiaceae > Streptosporangium > Streptosporangium sp. H16. Next base: position 41,597 of record NZ_JBPXMD010000014.1, on the reverse strand, counting down.
CCCGAGCCGCCGGTGAAGGTCAGGAAGATCGACCCTGAACCCGTCCCGGTGAGGGTGGTGGTGACGTTCTGGAAGGTGTCCCAGCTGCCGGTGTTGGGCACGGCCACCGAGCCGAGCACCGTCCCGGTCTGCGAGCCCGCGCGCACCTGGATGGTGCCGCCGGGACCGCCCGAGGAGACGCGCGCGCTGAAGGTCTTCGCCCCCGAAGCGGTCAGCGTGGCGTACCCGGCCCAGTCGCCGTTGTCGATGTAGCCCATGGTGGTGCCGCCGCTGGCCGCGGCGTGGGCGGCCGGCTGCACGCCGGAGCTGGAGGTGTAGGCCTCCCCCTCGACCGTGGTGCTGGTCCCGCTGCCACCGGTGTTCAGGGTGAAGGCGTCGAGGTCGAAGAGGTTGCCCTGACCCGTGACCCCCTTGAAGACCAGGAACAGCGTGGTGGTGCCCGAGGGCGCGTTGCTCAGGTTGGCCGAGACGTTCTGGAAGGTCTCCCAGCCGCCGGTGACCGGCACGGTGGCCGTGCCGAGCAGCGTGCCGGTGGCCGACCCCGCCCTCACCTCGAGCGTTCCGCCGACACCGCCGGAGGAGACGCGGGCGGTGATGGAGGTCGCGTTGCCGAGCGCGTACGGCGTGAAGGAGATCCAGTCGCCGTTGTCGATGAACCCGGCGGTCTTGGCGCCCTCGGCGGGGCCGTGATCGGCGATCTGGACGCCGGACTGGGCACCGAAGTGCTCGGCCTGACGGTGGCGAGGCTGCAGGGTGCGGGTGCTCTCGCTGGTCAGGCCGCCCTTGTCGGTGTAGCTGGCGACGAAGACGCCGTAGATGTTCGCGGCGCTGTCGTGCTCACCGTCGGTCGGGACCGCGATGCTTCCCGAGCAGCCGTTCCTGCTGGTGATCTCGTGCGCGTGGCTGTCGTGGCCCAGCAGGTAGGTGACCTTGACCTTGGTGCAGTCGATGGTCCCGTCCTCGGGGTCGCTGACGTTGACCTGGAAGGGCACCGTGTCGCCGAAGGAGAACAGCTGCCCGTTGACGGGCTGGGCGAGGTTCACCGTGGGCGCGGTGTTGCCGACCGTGATGGTGACGTTCGCGGTGCCGGTCAGCCCGCCGGAGTCCCTGACGGTCAGCGTGGCGGTGTAGGTGCCGTTCGTCGTGTAGGTGTAGGTGGGGTTGGCCGCGGTGGAGGTGGCGCCGTTGCCGAAGTTCCACGAGTAGGTCAGCGCGCCGCCCTCGGGGTCGGAGCTGCCCGCCGAGGAGAAGGTGACGGCCAGCGGGGCGGGCCCGGAGGTCTTGTTGGCGGCGGCCTTCGCGATCGGGTTGCGGTTGCTGCCCCCGATGTACTCGACGCGGTAGAGGGCCTGGTTGCCGGAGCCGGTGCCGTAGTCGAGCACGTACAGGGCGCCGTCGGGGCCGAAGGTCAGGTCCATGACCTGGGTGCCGGTCCACGGGAAGGCGTCGATCGTGCCGGGCGCGCCGGAGGAGGTGACCTCGATGGCCTTGATCCAGCGGCGGCCGTACTCGGCGGCGAAGTAGCGGCCGTTGAGCGAGGCGGGGAACTTGACGGCCGAGTTCAGGGCCGCGTCGTAGCGGTAGACCGGGCCGCCCATCGGCGACTCGGAGCCGCTGCCGAACTCCGGCGGCGATCCGGCGTCACCGCCGTAGCGGATCCAGCTGGGCTTGGCCGCGGGCAGGGTGGTCAGGCCGGTGTTGCGGAACGAGTTGTTCGTCGGGCCTCCGGCGCAGTTGTACTTGGCCTGGGACGGTCCGGACGGGAAGGTGTACTCGTTGTAGGTCTCGGCGGTGGTGTTGGTGCCGGTGCAGTACGGCCAGCCGTAGTTGCCCGGGGCCGTGATGCGGTTGAACTCCACCTGGCCCGCGGGGCCGCGGCTGGAGTTGGTGCTGCCGGCGTCCGGCCCGTAGTCGCCCAGGTAGACGATGCCGGTGGCCTTGTCGACCGACATCCGGAACGGGTTGCGGAAACCCATCGCGTAGATCTCGGGACGGGTCTTGGCCGTACCCGGGGCGAACATGTTGCCGCTGGGGATGGTGTAGGTGCCGTTCGCCTGCGGCTTGATGCGGAGCACCTTGCCGCGCAGGTCGTTGGTGTTGCCCGAGGAGCGCTGGGCGTCGAACTGCGGGTTGCGGTCGGTGCGCTCGTCGATGGGGGTGTAGGAGTTCGACTCGAACGGGTTGGTGTCGTCGCCCGTGGTCAGGTACAGGTTCCCGGCCGCGTCGAAGTCGATGTCACCGCCCACGTGGCAGCACTGGCCACGGTCATTGGGCACCTCCAGCACGACCTTCTCGCTGGCCAGGTCCAGGGTGTTGTCGGCCTTGAGAGTGAACCGGGACAAGTTCAGGTGTCCCTTCCACGCCTCGAAGGTCGCCGCGCTGCCGCTGGTGGGCGCGTCACCGCCCGGGGTGTTCAGCTTCGGCGAGTAGTACACGTACACGTAGCGGTTGGTGGCGAAGGCGGGGTCGGCGGCGATGCCCTGCAGCCCCTCCTCGTCGTGGGTGTAGACGTCGAGCTTGCCGGCGGTCGTGGTGTCGCCGGCGGCGGTCGTACGGCGGATCGTGCCGTCGCGCGCCGTGTGCAGGATCGACCTGTCGGGCAGCACCGTCAGCGACATGGCCTCGCCGAGTTCGCTCGAGCCGGTGGCCAGGGGGACCTGCTGGTAGTCGGAGGCCGGGATGTCGACCATCGCGCGGGCCGCCGCGCCGGTGGCCGATCCGGTGGCCGCCGAGGCCGTCGATCCGGTGGCCGCGTGGGCCGCCGGGCCGGTGGCCACGGCGCCGGTGGTGATGAGCAGGGCCGCGGTCAGCAGCCTGGCCCACGGCCGAGGGCGTGGGGACATGGAGGGTCCTTTCCTGACTTGGGGGGATCAGTCAGGCAAGGCGCGCGCCGCCGCGCTTATGCCGTCCGGCAGCGCTGTCACGCGCTACCGGATGATGCCGGGTCTGGTGGTGCGGTGGTGCGGTTGTTGCGCGCGGTCCCGGAGGGTGCCGTCTCCGGGACAGGCCGATGGAGACCAGCAGTCTGTTTTTTTCGCGACCCGATGTAGGAGTTACAGATTTTTAACACGCAGGCAACTTCGTGTAAACCCCTTGTCAGGGCTTCCCAGGTCAGTCCCCTGATGCGGGAGCGCCGGAAGTTACGCGCCTGCGCCCCCGCGGCCCCGGGGGCTGCGAGCCGAAGCGGTGATCGTCCAGCCCCGACGGGTGGAAACATATAAAAATTGGGTAGATCGGGCATGGTGACCGAAGACAACTGGTTTCTCGACCGCGAGGAGCGCGGCAACCCGGCGTCCCGGATCGACACCCGGCACGACGGCGGGACCGCCTGGTCGCACGGCAACACCGTGCGACCCATCCCGCACGGCGCGCCCTACTTCACCGAGCTGCTCTCTCGCGTCCGCGAGCTGCGCTCGGGGGACCTGCTGATGTTCACCGACTGGCGCGGCGACCCCGGAGAAAGGCTGGACGGCCCCGGCACGGAGGTCGCCGGCGTGTTCGCCGAGGCCGCCAGGCGCGGCGTCGTGGTCAAGGGCCTCCTGTGGCGCTCGCACTGGGACAAGCTCTTCTTCAGCGCGGAGGAGAACCGCCACCTCGGCGACGCCATCGAGGAGGCGGGCGGGGAGTGCCTGCGCGACATGCGCGTCCCCATGGGAGGCTCGCACCACCAAAAGCTGGTGGTGCTGCGCCACCGCGACGACCCCCGGCGCGACATCGCGTTCGTCGGCGGCATCGACCTGTGCTGGAGCCGCCGAGACGACTCCTCCCACGAGGGCGACGCGCAGGCCGCCCCCATGGCCAAGGTGTACGGCAGCCGCCCGCCCTGGCACGACGTGCAGGCCGCGATCCAGGGACCGGCCGTCGGCGACGTCGAGACCGTCTTCAGGGAGCGCTGGGAGGATCCCCAGCCTCTGACCCGCAACCCCGTGCACCGCGTCGCCGACCTGGTCCGGCGCGAGGACACCCAGCCGGATCCGCTGCCCCCGCAGCCGCCCGACCCGCCTGCCTGCGGCCCGCACGCCGTACAGCTCCTGCGCACCTACGCCCACCGCAGGACCCGCTACTCCTTCGCGCCGCGCGGGGAGCGCAGCGTCGCCCGCGGCTACCTCAAGGCCCTGCGCCGCGCCCGCAGCCTGATCTACATCGAGGACCAGTACCTGTGGTCGCCCCAGGTCGCCGAGTCCTTCGCCGAGGCGCTGAAGACCAACCCGGAACTGAGGATGATCAGCGTCCTGCCGCTCCACCCCGACCAGGACGGCCTGATCAGCGGTGTCCCGCAGATCCTGGGCCGCAACCAGGCGCTGGACGTCCTGAAGCGCGCGGGCGGCGACCGGGTCGCGGTCTACGGGGTCGAGAACCGGGAGGGCACCCCGGTGTACGTCCACGCCAAGGTCTGCGTCATCGACGACGTGTGGTCGACCATCGGCTCCGACAACTTCAACCGGCGCTCCTGGACCTACGACTCCGAGCTGACCTGCGCGGTGCTCGACGAGACCCCCGACGGCCGCGAACCACTCGACCCCGGAGGCCTCGGCGACGGCGCCCGCCGCCTGCCCAGGGACCTGCGCCTCACCCTCGCCCGCGAGCACCTCGACCGGCACGAGGGCTCCGACGCGGACCTGCTCGACCCCGCCTCCTTCTTCGACGCCTTCGCCTCCTCCGCGGCGCAACTCGAACGCTGGTACGCCGAGGGCCGCCGCGACCCCCGGCCCCCCGGACGGCTCCGCGCCTACGAGGTGCCGCGGATGTCCCCGTGGACCACCGCCTGGGCCACCCCGTTCTACCGCTTCCTCTGCGACCCCGACGGCCGCCCCCGCGCCATGCGCCGCGCCGGGAGGTACTGATCCCGCACGACCGGGCGGTCGGGCGACCAGATAAGGCGCCGGCGCACCGAGGCCTACACATGCGGAGATGTCGCAAGACCACCACTGTCACGAGCAGGCCGGGTCCGAGCACGAGAGCGAGATCGCCCCAGGGGCCCGGGAGGTCGCTCGAGGCGTATCCGGCGAACAGGCCCACGGACATGAGGACCGTCCAGAGGAGGGCGACGAGGTAGCGGACGAGGACTCCTGCCGGTTCCGCTCAGCCCCTGAGCGGGCGCAAGGCGGAGCCCCAGGCGAGGACCTGGTCGAGGACGAGGTTCAGCCGGTCCTCGTGGGCGGCGGCGGGCTTGAAGCCGTCCGCGAAGTCGGTGTGGATCGACAGCCCCACCTGGTTCGACACGGTGGCCACGCTGAGCAGGCCCAGGACGTGCCGCAGGTGCGAGATCGCCCGGGGCGCGCCGTCCACGCCGTAGCCGACGAAACCGGCCGCCTTGTTGTGCCATTCCGCGTACAGGAAGTCGAGGGCGTTCTTGAGCGCGCCGGGGTACGAGTTGTTGTACTCGGGGGTCACGATCACGAACGCGTCCAGGGGCGAGATCCTGGCCGACCAGCGCTTGGTGTGTTCGTGCCGGTAGTCGCCCGTGGCGGGGTGCTCGGGCTCGTCCAGGTTGCCCAGGTCGTAGTCCTTCAGATCGACGAGCTCGTACTCGGCGTCGCCTCGCTTGACCGCCAGATCGCGGACCCATCGCGCCACCACCTCGCCGTTGCGGCCGGGGCGGGTGCTGCCCAGGATGATGCCTACCTTCAGCATGTCGATGCTCCCTCGATTGGTTACGCGAACCAACAGTAGGGAGAGCTGCTGAGATACTGAATGCGTGCCTGTCCAATATTTATACGCGAGCGTCTCAGACTATAGACTCGACGTATGGATATGCTGAGCGACGTGGTGTCCTTCATGCGAAGTGGGCGCCCCTCCTCCGCCCGCGTCTCCTGGCGGGCTCCCTGGGGCGTGTCGTTTCGCGCGGCGCCCGGTTCCGCGGGTTTCCAGGTGGTGTTGCGCGGGTCCTGCTGGCTCATTCCCCCCGATGGCGAGCCCGTTCCGCTGAGCGTGGGCGACGTGGTGTTCATACCGCACAGCGACTCGTTCGGACTGGCCGACGATCCCGCGAGACCGCTCGTCGAGTCGGACTGCGCCTCGCACTCGGAGCTGTTCGCCTCGGCCGGTTTCGGTGGCGCCGGGCCCGAGACGGTGATCCTGGCCTGCGGCTACCAGCTCGACCTCGGCAGGACTCACCCGATCCTGGCCTCGCTGCCCAGCGTGATCCACCTGCCCGCGACGCTCGGCAGCCATCCGGAGTTGCGGGCCGCCATCGAGCTGCTGGCCGCTGAGATCGACACCCCGCGCCCCGGCACGGACACCGTCGTGTCGTCCCTGCTGGACATGCTGCAGCTGTACGTCCTGCGGGCCTACTTCGAGACCCAGGACGAGCCCTGCACGCTGTCCGGCTGGGCCGCCGCGCTGGCCGACCCCGCCATCGGCCGCGCGCTCGACGCCATCCACCGCGACCCGGCCCGCCGCTGGACGGTCGAGTCGCTCGGCGCCCACGCGGGCATGTCCCGCGCCGGCTTCGCCCGCCGCTTCACGGGGCTGGCCGGGCAGCCGCCACTGGCGTACCTGACCTGGTGGCGGCTGGTGAGCGGGGCGCGCATGCTGCGCGAGTCCGACGCGTCGGTGGCGGAGGTGGCCGAGCGGGTGGGGTACGGGTCGGAGTTCGCCTTCGGCAACGCCTTCAAGCGGGAGTTCGGTGTGGCGCCCGGCCGGTACCGCCGCCGAGCCGCGGTGGTTTGAGCCCGGTCGGTCAAGCGGCGTGGCACGTGCCCGGGGGTCGGGTGGCGAGCCGTCGCCACCCGCTCCGGGCAAGCTCGCCGGGCGCCGGCTCGCAGGTGCCACCCTGGCATCCGTCATGCTCCGGCTCCGCCACCTCGAGGTGTCAGCCAGGCCTCAGGGCAGGCCGTTCCTGGTCTTGTAGTCGTTCCACACGCGCACGCAGTAGGCGTGGCGCCAGTCCCCGGAAGGCAGGTGGCGGCAGGCGTAGGCGGCGCTGATGCCGGCGGCGCCCCCGGTGGCCGACGGCCTGTTCCTGGAGGCCGAGGGCGACGGCGACCTGGTGGCCGGCGTGCCCGTCCTGCCCGCCCGGGGCTGTGACCTGCCCTCCTGCCCGGCGGAACCCTGCGTCCCTGAGCCCTGCGTCCCTGAGCCCTGCGTCCCTGAGCCCTGTTTCCCTGAGCCCTGTTTCCCTGAGCGCGGCCGTCCCGCCGTCCCTGCACTCCCCGCGTCCCCGCCGGTGCTCGCGGTGCGCCGCCCGGCGCCTCCGCCCCCCCGGCCTCCGCTCTCATGCCCGGCGCCTCCGTTCGCCCGCCTGGCACCGGTCCCCGGCGCGGCGGTTCCCGCCCCGCCCGTCCCTCCCGGCCCGGCACCGGCCCGCGCGGAGCCCTCACCCTCGCGGTGCCGCCCGGCCCGCTTGGCCGGCTTCTTGACGGTCTGGGCACGCTCCACCCGCTCGACCCACTCGTCCCGGATGTTTCCGGCGCCGGAAAGGGCCCGTTCCGCCGGGAGCACCCGCTCCGGATCACGCCCCGGAACCTTCTTCCCGCCGCCACCGCCGGCTCCCGCCGCGCCCGGCCCCTTCTCGCCCTCGAGGGCCTTCCGCTTCCCCGCCGGCGCCTTCGCGTCCGTCTCGGCCACCACCGGGGCCCGCGAGGGGGTGATCACCATGTCGCGCCCGGCGAGGAGGCGTTCCCCGGGAGACGCGGGCGACGTGCCGGCGATGGGCACCCCGCCCCACGGGGACCAGCCGGACGACCAGACGCCGACCCCCGCGGCGGCGAGGAACCCGGCGATCAGCGCGGGCCTCAGAAGCTGGTCGCGCGAGAGGCGGGCCCAGGGCCGCCGCCACGGGCTGGGGGGCGGGGGCATGGAGAACGGCCTGCTGTCGAGGTATGTCCAGGAGTGGCGGACCATCGGACGGGTGGCAGCGTCATCCGTGTCGCCCGCGTCGCCCGCGTCGTTCGCGTTGCCCGTTTCCTCGTCCTTCCAGTGCCGCGCGGGCCCGCGCGGCACCGACGCCCCCTCCCCCTCGCTCCGGCCGGGATCCGAGGGAAGCGCCGGCTCCGCGGGCGTCCGGGACTCCGGAAACCCCCCGGGTCGCGGAGGCTCCGAGGGCGCCGGAACGCGCCCGGCGCGCGAAGACTCCGGAAGGCGTACGGATCGCGGCGGCCCGGCCGGCTCCGGAGGCCCCGCGGAGCCGGGGAACCCGGCGGGGTGCGGAGGTTCTGCGGGAGGCGGGAGCGGCGGGTCGGCGTACGGCATGCGCCCTCGCGGTCTCGCCTTGAGGCCGTGGCCGTGAGTGCGATCGTGCTCACCGTGCATCTCGCCTCCCGTGTCGCGTCTGGCCTCCTCACCCTGGCAAAATCACCCACTGTATGCGGCCCATGACAGTACGGTCTTACCGATCTGTTATCAGCAGCAGGCCGCAAAGATAAATAAATACGGTGAAAAACCGGCCTGACCGGTGGAGCGGGCGCCGCAGTGGGGATCGACGTTCTCAGGGCAGGGCTTGCCCTTCGTCGGGCTGCGCAAGCAGCTCAGCGAGAAGCCGCTTCCTTCAGGAAGCGGAGGAGTCGCGTCAGTTCCCCTTCGCGGCGCGGCCGAGACGGAGGGCCGAGATGAGGAAGAAGATGCCGCCGGGGATGGCGTAGCCGGCCGCGTTGATCAGCGTCGGGTTGGCCGCGGAGGCACCGGCGATGAACGACGCACCGGCGAGTACGGAGATGCCGCCGCTGATGATCATCGGCCACTGGCCGCCCATCTTGCGGCGGGTGACACCCACGATCAGCTGGACCAGCCCGGCCACGATCGCCCAGGCGCCCCACACGCGCAGCACCGCCGGGATACCGGACGCGCAGGCGACGGCCACGCCGACGGCGGTGATCAGACTGGCCGCGATGTTCACGTACAGCAGGGCGGGTGATCCGGTGGTGCGCGTCGCGCGGGCGTCGATGACGGCGGCGGCCACGTCGAACAGCGGGTAGAGCACGAGCAGAGTGACCGCGACCGGACCCAGTTGCGAGGCGGTCGTGAACATCGCGAGGGCCCAGACGATGGCGAACGCGAACCGGACGAAGTACAGCCGCCGCAGCGCGGACGCGGTCCCGGAAACATGGGGCGAAGCAACGATGGTGCTCATGGTGAGCCTTTCAGTGGAGAAGTGACGAGGAGAGCGGTTCAGCGCGTCCCGCGGCCGGCCTTCTCGATCAGGTCGGCGGCGACGGTCAGGATCTCGGTCGTCCGCGGTGCCGGCATGGGGTGCTCAGCGGGAATCCGGGCCGGCGAGCCCGGGCTTTCTCCCGCGTCCAGGACCTGGCCGGCCACGTAGACCAGGGCCTTGACGTCGGGGTCGCCGCCGACAGGCCGGCCGCGGGTGACCACGGCTGTACCGATGAACAGCGGGGCGGTGCGTGCTCGCATGTACGAACCACTGGAACAACTCCCCGCAAGACAGAACGTTCTATCGCGACACAGCATGGCAACCTGCGGCGCGGACTGTCAAGACCGAACGTTCTACCTATTAGAATGGCGGCATGCGCAGCCAATCCGAAGGCCGGCCGTCCGAAGCGCGATCGCGGCTGCTCGACACGGCCACCCGGCTCTTCTACGCGGAGGGCATCCACGCCGTCGGCATCGATCGCATCGTCGCGGAAGCGCAGGTGACGCGGGCCACCCTCTACCGGCACTTCCCCGGCAAGGAAGACCTCGTCCTCGCCTACCTGAACGTGGTCGACCGGATCATGCGAAGCCAGGCGGACGAGGCCCTCGCCGCCGGGCTCCCGGCCGCCGGCACCGTCCGAGCCCTCGGCGAATCAATCGCCCAAGGCATCCGGTCCCCCGGCTTCCGGGGATGCGCCTTCCTCAACGCCGCCGCCGAGTTTCCCGACCCCGAGTCCCCGGTGCGCAAGGCCGTGCTCGCCCACCGCCAGTGGTTCCTGGAAACCGTCACGGAACTGCTGGCCGAGGTCCGGGAGACAGGAGCCGAGCCCGCCGGCCGCCACTTCGTGATGATGCGCGACGGCGCCATGGCCGCCGGCTGCCTGTTCGACCCGGTGCTGATCTGCGAGACCTTCCTGCACGGAGTCGAGAGGCTCCTGCGGGTTCACGCCGCCACCGGCGACACCGGACCGGCGGGGCCCGAAGACGCCGCTGACGCGCCCGCACGCTGACCGGCCCTGTCGCCGATCTTGTGACGTGGGACGTCGGCGTCGAGGAAGGATCCTCACGCGAGTAGCCGCGCCGCCGGCTCGACGACGCGTTCCGACGACCACCCGCGCCCGCTGCCGGCCGGGGCGTCGAGCCGGCGGCGCGAACGCCGCCCTGCCGGCCGGGCGCGGCCGCTACGAGGAGCCGTATCGTACGCGGTTCGACCAGCGAGGCGCGGAGGAAGCGGCGCGCCGAGCTGCCAAGATGGCGGCATGGGGGAACACGGCAGGCGATGGCTCTTCGCCGATCAGCTCGGGGACCACTTCCTCGACTCCGACGACCAGCCGGTGCTGCTGGTCGAGGCCAGGTCGGTGCTGCGGCGGCGGCGCTACCACCGGCAGAAGGCGCACCTGGTGCTCTCGGCGCTGCGGCACCGGGCGGCCGAGCTGGGCGACCGCGCGCTGTTCCTGCGGACCGACACCTTCGCCGAGGCGCTCGGCCGCGCCGGCGGCCGGGTCACCGTCTGCGGGCCCACCAGCCACGCGGCCGACGCGTTCGTCCGGGGCCGCGCCGAGGTGACAGTCCTGCCCTCGCGCGGGTTCACCAGCACCGCGCAGGAGTTCGCCGCCTGGGCCAAGGGCAGAGACGGCCACCGGCTGCTCATGGAGGACTTCTACCGCGACGCCCGGCGCCGCCTGGACGTGCTCATGGACGGCGACGAGCCCGCCGGCGGCCGGTGGAACCTCGACGCGGACAACCGCGAGCCGCCGCCCGCCGGAGGGCTGGACGTGCCCGGCCCGTGGACGGCCGAGGAGGACGAGGTCGACGAGCGGGTGCGCCACGACCTCGACCGGTGGGAACGCGACGGCGAGATGTCCTTCGTCGGGCGCGACGGCCCGCGCACGTTCCCCGCCACCGCCGCGGAGGCCCGCAGCGCGCTGCGGCGCTTCGTCGGCCACCGGCTGCCCGCCTTCGGCCCGCACCAGGACGCGATGCTCGCCGGCGACCCGTTCATGGCACACAGCATGCTCTCGCCCGCCATCAACCTCGGGCTGCTCGACCCCATGACGTGCGTACGGGCCGCCGAGGCCGCCTACCGGGCGGGCCACGCCCCGCTCGCGAGCGTCGAGGGCTACGTGCGGCAACTCATCGGCTGGCGCGACTACATCTGGCACCTGTACTGGCACTTCGGCGAGGACTACCGCGACCTCAACCGGCTGTCGGCCCGCGCGGCGCCGCCCGCCTGGTTCGAGGAGCTGGACGCCGGCGCCGTCGAGGCGCGCTGCCTGTCGTGGGCGCTCGCCCAGGTGCGCGACACCGGATTCACCCACCACATCGTCCGGCTGATGGTGCTCGGGAACTTCGCGCTCCAGCGGGGGTACGACCCCGCGCGGCTGACCGACTGGTTCCACCGCTGCTTCGTCGACGGGTACGACTGGGTGATGGTGCCCAACGTGATCGGCATGTCGCAGCACGCCGACGGCGGCATGCTGGCGACCAAACCGTACGCGGCCGGGGGCGCGTACATCAACCGCATGAGCGACTTCTGCGCGCCCTGCCGCTACCGGCCCTCCCGGCGGACCGGCGAGGACGCCTGCCCGTTCACCGCGGGCTACTGGTGGTTCTTCGCCCGCAACCAGGAGTGGCTGGCCGCCAACCCGCGCACGGCCCGCGGCGTGCACGGCATGCGGCGGCTCGACGACCTGGACGAGGTGTGCGCCCAGGAGGCCGCACGCGGCGACGCACCCCCCTGACCCCGGCCCGCCCGCCGGTCCGGTGGGCGGCACGGATGCGGGGTCGAGGACCGCGAACACAGCCGTTGGCGGTGAGATGGATCGTGGTGCGGATGGTCACCGCGACCTGCGGAAACACTGCCCGAGGGGGCGTGTGTCGTTCACCGTTCGCCAGGCGATGGTCGCTGGTGCCGAGACTGGAGGGGGTCGCCGGGTCGACATCTGATGATCTTTCCGGCCTTTGGTCGTCGCGAGCCCGGCGCAGGTTTCCGGTCACAACATTAGGTAAATGCCACATGGTGATTAACCGGAACATGAACTGGTTGCGGACAACGGTTCGCCGTGAGGTGCGGTATCTGCGTGGCCAGCTGGCCGGGCTGGGCCGGCGAGATTCCGAGCAGCGCTTCGAGCTGCGCCAGATCGCCAAGGCGACCCTGGCCGCGGTGCTGGCCTGGTTCCTGGCCGATCGGCTGCTGCCGCGCGAGACGGTGTGGATCGCCCCGGCCACCGCTGTGATCATGGTGCACGCGACGGTGTACCAGACACTGACCAACGGGGTGCGGCGGGTGTGCGCGGTGGCCGCCGGTGTCATCCTGGCCGGCAGCGTCGGCCACCTGATCGGCCTCAACGCCTTCAGCCTGGTGCTGGTCGTGCCACCGGCGCTGGTGGCCGCTCGCTGGCGGCGGATGGGCCGGCACGGCACGGACGTGGCGACCACCGCGGTGCTGATGCTGTCGTTCGGCGCCGCCTCCCAGGAGCGTTATCTGCTGGCCTATGTGGTGGCCACCGGCATCGGCGCGCTGTCCGGAGGAGTGGTCAACGCGATGCTGTGGCCGCCGCTGTACCAGCGCCGCCCCTATGATGCGGTGCGCCGGCTGAGCAAGGAGGCCGCCGAACTGCTGGAGGCCGTGGCAGGCGGGTTGCGCGAGCGTTGTGATCTGTCGGACCTGCCCGGCTGGCAGCGCCACGCCGCCCGGCTGGACTCCCATCTGGCCCGAGCGAGTGCGGCCATCGCCGCCGGCGCGGAAAGCCGCCGCTACAACCTGCGCCGCACCCGCGTCCCCGAGACGAACGATGATCACGAAGGGCTGCTGGAGGCGATGAGCGAGATCGGCGTGCACATCCACGCCCTGGTACGAGCGCTGGCTTATGCCGCCCAGCGCCGGCACCGCCACGCCGACGCTCCGCCGTGGATCAGCGACGAGTTCGCCCGCGACTACGCCGCGCTGCTGGACCTGCTCGCCCAGGCGCTCCAGGCGCAGATGCGCACCGCCGATGAGCCCGCGAGGCTGAACGCGGTGATCTCCGCCGCGCTGGAGCGGGCCGGCGCGATCCAGGAACAGATGACCGAAGAGGTCCGCACCGGCCGGCTGGACCAGCCGCATGGCTGGGCCGTGACCGGAAGCCTGCTCACCGACGCCGAGCGGATCCTGACCATCTTGACCACCCTGCACGCCACCGCCGAAATCGCCGAGGCCACCGATGTCGCCGATGTCGCCGATGCCGTGGTGTGAGGCCGACCGCCCCGCTGAATTCCCGCTGCGGCCCGGCCGTCGCGTACCGGATCTCAGCCGGTCGCGACGTCGCCGGCCTCGGGCTCAGCGCCGAGACCATCCGGTGAGAGCCCTTCGGCCCAGCTCAAAGAGTGGTCTTCACGAGATGGCGCAGTGTCTCGCCGAGCGGGGTCGTGCACGTGAACCGCCTGTCGCCTCCGGGCTGGAGGATGCCTCGCTGCTCGGCGTCGTACAGGCCGGCGAGTTCCTCGGCGAGCTGGGGCGGAACGCCCGCCTCCACCATCGTGCCGACCCATGCGGGCTGCGGGATGGTCACCACCGTGAGCGGCCTGCCGAGAACGGCCGCCAGCTCTTCGGCCACCTGCCGTTCCGAGTACTGATGACCGTCCAGATCGATGATCTCGCCGGCCGTGGCGGGCGCCGTGAGGGATTCGGCGACCACCCTGCCGATGTCGCGTGTCGCGACCATCGGGACGGGCACATCGGCCGACGCGCCGAAGACCGGGTAGACGCCGGCCCCGAGAGCGGCGCCGAGCACCGTTTCGACCTTCTCCTGGAAGTGCGACGAGCGAATCGCGGTCAGGAGCACGCCCGTCTCTCGCAGCCTGTTCTCCATATGGTGGAGCCAGCGGATGGGACCGGTGCCCTCGGCCAGCTCGGCCCCGATCGAGGACAGCATCACCACGTGCGGGACGCCGCTGTCCAGGACCGCACCGGCGATCGAGTCGGCCAGCAGGCGATGGTAGACGTCGGCGTCGGCCGCCACCGGATCCGTCGGCAGCAGGACGAACGCCCCGCGGCAACCGCGGAACGCCTCCGCCAGCGCCGCCCTGTCGCCGAAGTCGGCGACGGAGACCTCGGCTCCCGCTCCGATCCATTCCGCGCTCCTGGCCGCGTCGCGGACCACGGCTCGCACCGGTTCCCCCTTGGCCAGGAGGTCCCGGGCCGCCGCCCCTCCCACGTGGCCTGTCACTCCTGTGATCGCGTACATCGGATACCTCCGGTGAGTCGTCGAGGTGGGTCACACCCCAGTGAACACGCGCCGGGAGAGACGATCCATATTCCGTACGCTCACTTCCATTTCTGTCCGTCTAAACTGAGGTGGTGGATCCGCTCGCTGACCTGCTCGACGGCGTTCGTGCCCGAAGCGCGGCGTTCTGTCAGGCGATCCTGGAACCACCGTGGTCGCTGCGGATCTCCGACGGCGCCCCGCTCGCCCTGGCCACCACGCTGCGCGGGCACGCCTGGATCATGCTCGACAGGGGTGAGCCGGTGCTGATGCGCACCGGGGACGTGGCCATCGTCAAGGGCCCGGATCCGTACACGATCAGCGACGATCCATCGACCCCGCCGGAGATCATCGTCCATCCGGGCAACCGGCTGACCACCATGGACGGCATCGACGTCACCGACGAGTTGCGGCTCGGGCCGCGCACGAGCGGACGCACCCCTGACGGGTCGGCGATCGTGGCCAGCGGGACCTACCAGGTCAGCGGAGATGTGAGCGAGCGGCTCCTGAACGCCCTGCCGGAGGTCGTGCTCGTGCCGCGGTCGAGCGAGCAGTCCCCGATCATGGAGCTGCTCGCTCAAGAGGTCAACAGCGAAGGGCCCGGCCAGCAGGTCGTCCTTGACCGGCTTCTGGATCTGGCGCTGCTCGCGACCCTGCGCGCCTGGTTCGCCCGCCCCGAGGCTCAGGTGCCCGGCTGGTACCGGGCGCAGAGCGATCCGTTGATCGGTCCGGCATTGCGGCTGATCCACGACGACCCGGCCCGCCCGTGGACGGTGGCCTCACTGGCGGAAAAGGTGGGCGCCTCGCGCGCGGCGTTCGCGCGCCGGTTCACCACCCTCGTGGGGGAGCCCCCCATGGCGTATCTCACCGGCTGGCGAATGGCGCTCGCCGCCGATCTGCTGCGCTCCTCCGACACCACGATCGACTCGGTCGCCCGGGACGTCGGCTACGCCAACGCCTTCGCGCTGAGCGTGGCTTTCAAACGAGTACGCGGCGTGTCCCCGAGCCGCCATCGGACGGGCGGGTAGCACGCCCGGCCACGATCGCCGACGCCCTGCCCTCCACCGGCCCTCCACCGGCCCTCCACCGGCCCGAAGGTGGACATCCGGACATCCCGCACCCACCGGCCGGGAGCAACGGGGAAATACTCTCGCGGCCACCGGCCGGTGTTGTCCTGGTGTGACAGGATCTGTTCCAGTGCTCGCGGTCGGCGTGGCCGCCCCGTCCCGCCGATGCGGCGCGCAACGATGGCAAGCCCCGAGTCGTCAGGATCCCCACGATGCTGAAAGCCGGTCGGTCCCAGGAGGAGATCCGCCAGCACAACCTTGGCGCCCTGCTCCGGCACGTGCACCTGGGCGGCCCGCTCTCCCGCACCGAACTGGCCGACCGGATGGGCCTGAACCGCAGCACGATCATGGGGCTGACCGGGGAGCTCACCGCGGCGGGCCTGGTCCGCGAGGAACTCCCCAAGGACACCGGCAGGGCGGGCCGGCCGTCGCTGGTGGTCCGGCCGGAGTCCGACCGGGTCTACGTGATCGCCTTCGACGTCCGGGTGGACCGGCTGGTCGCCGCCAGGGTCGGGCTGGGCGGAACGGTCCTGGACCGCAGGGAGGCGGTCCGGCCGCGCGCCGGGGCCGACCTCGACGACGTGGTCGGGACCCTCGCCGGGTTCGCCCGCCAGATGTACCGCGAGGCACGCCCGGACGCGGTGTGCGTCGGGGTCGGCGCGGCCTACTGCGGCATGATCCGGCCCGGTGACGGGATGGTGCGTTTCGGGCCGAACATGGGCTGGGTGGACCAGGCCTTCGGCACCGAGCTCGGTCTCAGGCTGGGGCTCGGGCTGCCGGTGTCGGTGGGCAACGAGGCCCACCTGGGCGCGCTGGCCGAGCACGAGCGCGGGGTGGGCGTCGGCTTCCGGAACCTGGTCTACCTGCACGGGGACGTCGGCGTGGGCGGCGGGATCATCGTCGGCGGCAAGCTGCTCGACGGCGACGGCGGGTACGGCTGCGAGCTCGGGCACATGATGGTGAACCCGTACAACGGGCGGCCCTGCGGGTGCGGCTCGCACGGCTGCCTGGAGGCGGAGGTCGGCGAGCAGGCCCTGATCGACGCCGCCGGCCGCTCCTCCGAGCTGACCGGCCGCGAGGGCGTACGGGCCGTGGTGGACGCCGCCGGGCGCGGGGACGTCGCGGCCGTGGAGGCGCTGCGCCGGATCGGCGACTGGCTCGGCATCGGGGTGGCGAACCTGATCAACCTCTTCAACCCCGGCCTTGTGATCTTCGGCGGGATGCTGCGCGAGGTCTACCAGGGCTCGGCGGCCCAGGTCCACAGCCGGGTCGAGGCCAACGTGCTGGTGATCTCCCGGGAGAGGGTGCGGCTGCGCACCTCGGCCCTCGGCGACGACGCCACCCTGACCGGCGCGGCCGAGCTCGCCTTCTCCGAGGTACTGGCCAACCCCCTGGAGGTGCTCACCCAAAGTGCCGGCCGGGCCGGAGGGGCGTACTCCGCCCCACGTTGACCGGCTTTCCCCGGTGAACGAGCGGCCCATGCCAGGGCCTCCGCACCCCGCCCAGCCGCAAGGCGGAGGCCATCCGCCGAACAACCCCCGACGAGAGAGACAGGATCGCGACTTCAGGCAGGTTCACCGCCCGAGGCCGATGGATAGAGGCCGGTGGTGCGTCGTAGGCTGCTGGTCGTGATCAGAGCTGTGGTGTTCGACGTCGGTGAGTGTCTGGTGGACGAGACGCGTGAGTACAGCACGTGGGCCGACTGGCTGGGCGTTCCCCGGCATACCTTCGGTGCGGTGATCGCGCGCGAGCTGGACTACCGAGAGACGTTCCAGATTTTTCGTCCGGGCTTCGACCTGTACGAGGAGCGGGAGAAGCGTGCCGCTGCGGGACGGCCGAGTGGTTCAGTGAGGATGATCTCTACCCGGATACCCGGTCGTCGCTGAAACAGCTTCGGGCCGATGGCCTGTGGGTGGGCGCGGAGCGTGCCGCGACGATACTGATCCCGGCACCGGCCGGGATCCGAGGGGAACACCGACTCCGAAGGTCCCGCAGAGCCGGGGAACCCGGCACTGTCTTGGTGGTCCTGTCTCGTCCTGCTTCACATTAAAAGGCTTATACGTCCCACATCTCGCAGCAGTCCGACAGAGAGGGTCTTCGATCCAGCGGACGATGCGGTAACCGGTATGGGCGGCGCACCCTTCGATCGAGGCGCGCCGGCGGGGCCCTGGCGGAGTCAAAGAAGGCGTGCAGCGCCTCCTATTTATGCGTTTATTGACAGCTCCGTCGTGGAACAGGTCGAAAGTCACTCACGAAAGGGACTTTGGGCGGCGTCCGAAGTGAGCCTGTTGGCACTGTGATGGCAGGGGTCTGGCCGCCATCTTGGGCATACCACCGCCAAACGGGGGAGAAGCAGGTTAATGACAGATGCGACACGGGGAGACGTGACGAGCGCCGCCAAGGCCGAAGATGAAGCGCCGACCGGCGCCGGCCGTCAATCGCTGGTGATGCTCGGGCTGGCGACGCTGGGCTTCGCGGTGAACTTCTGGGCCCGAGGTTCAAGGAACTGCTGAGCCTGTCGGCCTCTCAGCAGGCTCTGCTGGTCGCGATCCCGGTGATCGTCGGCTCGCTGGGGCGTATCCCCGTCGGCGCGCTCGCCGACCGCTTCGGCGGCAGGGTGATGTTCCCGCTGGTCTCGGCCGCCACCATCGTCCCGGTCCTGTTCATTGGCGTGGCGGGGCAGAATTCATTCGCGGCGCTGCTGGCGGGCGGTTTCTTCCTGGGCATCGGCGGGACCGTGTTCGCCGTGGGAGTGCCCTTCGTCAGCGCCTGGTTTCCCCCGCACCGCAGGGGTCTGGCCATCGGGGTTTTCGGAGTGGGCATGGGTGGCACCGCGATCAGCGCCCTGACCACGGTCAAGCTTGTGAAATCCGCTGGTTCGGCGGCGCCCTTCCTGCTCACCGCGATCGTGCTGGCGGTCTATGCCGTCATCGCCTGGACGATGATGCGTGACGCACCCGGGCGCACGGTCCCGTCCCAGCCACTCGGGGCGCGCCTGAGGGCCGCCGCGAGACTGCCGATCACCTGGCAGGCCTGCGTGCTGTACGCGGTGGCGTTCGGCGGTTATGTCGCGTTCTCGGTCTACCTGCCGGCTTACCTGCAGACCGCCTACGGGCTGGAGCAGGCCGACGCGGCTAATCGGATGGCGGGCTTCGTGCTGCTGGCGGTCCTGATGCGTCCCGTCGGCGGCTGGCTGTCCGATCGGTTCGGGCCGGTGCCGATCCTGGCCCTCGGCTATCTCGTGGTCGTCACCGGAGCCACGACGCAAGCCTTCACCCCGGCCCTGATGCCCGTGGGCACGATCGCGTTCCTGGCCATGGCCGCGGCTCTCGGCATCGGCAGTGGAGCCACCTTCGCGCTGGTCGCCCAGGGCGCCCCGGCCGACAAGGTGGGTTCGATCACCGGCCTGGTCGGAGCCGCCGGTGGTCTGGGCGGGTTCGTCCCGCCCCTGGTGATGGGTTTCGTCTACGGTCGGTTCGGGTCCTACGCCCTGGGCCTGGCACTGCTGGCCGTGGTCGCCGCGCTGACCGCCGCGCTGACGGTGACGGCGATACGTTCGGCCGCGTTACGGCGTGTGGCCGGGGCGGGTTCGGGTGGTGCCTGATGCGGGCGGTACGGCGACTGGGAGGAGACGGCTTCAACGCACTCGAACGCAGTGGCGAGGCGGCGATGAAATCAACGGAAGGCATCAGGCGTGAGCAGTGATTCGTGGTCAGGGGCGTCCGGGGACGGGCTGGACGACCCGTTCAGCCAGGCGCTGGTACGCACGCGCCGGTTCTTCACCCGCGCCGAGGTCTCCAAGGACCTGCGTACGATGTACCAGATCGGTGGACGCGAGGCGGACTCCTTCTACCGGGACCGGTGGAGTCACGACAAAGTGGTGCGCTCCACCCACGGCGTGAACTGCACCGGATCGTGCTCGTGGAAGGTGTACGTCAAGGACGGCATCATCACCTGGGAGTCCCAGCAGACCGACTACCCGAGCGTGGGCCCCGATCGGCCCGAGTACGAGCCTCGCGGCTGTCCCCGCGGCGCCGCCTTCTCCTGGTACACCTACTCCCCGACCCGGGTGCGCTACCCGTACGTCCGCGGGGTGCTGCTGGAGATGTTCCGCGAGGCGAAGGCCCGGCTCGGCGACCCGGTGCTGGCCTGGGGCGACATCGTCTCCGACCCCGAACGTGCGCGGCGCTACAAGGCCGCCCGCGGCAAGGGCGGCCTTGTGCGCGCGAGTTGGGAGGAGGCCACCGAACTCATCGCCGCCGCCCATGTGTATACGATCAAGGAGTTCGGGCCGGACCGGGTCGCCGGATTCTCGCCGATACCCGCGATGTCCATGGTCTCCCACGCCACCGGGTCACGGTTCGTGTCGCTCATCGGCGGGGCGATGCTGTCGTTCTACGACTGGTACGCCGATCTGCCGGTCGCCTCGCCCCAGGTTTTCGGAGACCAGACCGACGTTCCCGAGTCCGGCGACTGGTGGGACGCGGGTTACCTCATCATGTGGGGTTCGAACCTGCCGGTGACCCGTACGCCGGACGCGCACTGGATGGCCGAGGCCCGCTACCGGGGACAGAAGGTCGTCGCCGTCTCCCCCGACTACGCCGACAACGTGAAGTTCGCCGACGAATGGCTCGCTGCTCATCCGGGCACCGACGGTGCCCTGGCGATGGCGATGGGTCATGTGATCCTGACCGAGTTCTTCGTCCGGTGTGAGGTTCCGTACTTCACCGACTACGTCAAGCGCTACACCGACCTGCCCTTCCTGGTCGGTCTCGACGAGCGTGCCGGGCACTGCGTCCCCGGGAAGTTCCTCACCGCCGCCGATCTCGGCGACGCCACGGCGGCGCAGGAAAACGCCGCGTTCAAGACCGTCCTGATCGACGGGCGCACCGGCGAGGCCGTCGTGCCCAACGGCTCCCTGGGGCATCGTTTCGGCGAGGAGGGCAAGGAACGGTGGAACCTCGAGCTCGGTGACGTCGAGCCGCTGCTCAGCCTCCACGCCGACGACGCGGACACCGCGGTGGTACACCTGGCCCGCTTCGACGAGCCGGACGGCTCGGCGGCTGCGATGGTGCGCGGGGTACCGGTACGCCGGATCGCCGGGCGCCTGGTCACCACCGTCTTCGACCTTCTCCTGGCCCAGTACGGCGTCGCACGCCCGGGACTCCCCGGGCAGTGGCCGAGCGGTTACGACGACGCCGCCGAGCCCTACACGCCGGCCTGGCAGGAGCAGTTCACCGGTGTGCCCGCCGAGAAGGCGGCGCGCATCGGCCGGGAGTTCGCCGCGAACGCCGAGGAGTCCCGCGGCCGATCCATGATCATCATGGGGGCGGGGACGAACCACTGGTTCCACTCCGACACCATTTACCGCTCCTTCCTCACGCTCACCACGCTCACCGGTTGCCAGGGCGTCAACGGTGGCGGCTGGGCCCACTACGTGGGGCAGGAAAAGGTCCGCCCGATCACCGGTTACTCCACACTCGCGGGCGCCGCCGACTGGAGCCGGCCGGGACGCCAGATGATCCAGACTGCCTACTGGTACCTGCACACCGACCAGTTCCGCTACGACCGGTTCGGCGCCGACACCCTCGCCGGCACAGGCGGAGCAGGACAGCTCGCCGGCAAGACGACGGCGGACATCATCGCCCAGTCCGCCCGCATGGGATGGATGCCGTCCTACCCGACGTTCAACCGTAACTCCCTGACCTTGGCCGACGACGCGGAGGCCGCCGGCGTATCCGTCGGCGACTACGTGGTGGACGAGCTCAAGGCAGGCCGCATGCGGTTCGCGTGCGAGGATCCCGACGCGCCGGAGAACTTCCCCCGCATCCTCACCATGTGGCGCGCGAACCTGCTCGGCTCCTCCGCCAAAGGCAACGAGTACTTCCTCAAGCATCTTCTCGGCACCGACTCCTCCGTGCGCGCCGCGGAGTCGCCGCCCGGACTTCGCCCGAAAGACGTCGTGTGGCACGAAGAGGCCCCCACGGGGAAGCTGGACCTGCTGCTTACCCTGGACTTTCGGATGACCAGTTCGACGGTGTTCTCCGACGTGGTCCTGCCGGCTGCGACATGGTACGAAAAGCATGATCTCAATACCACCGACATGCACCCCTTCGTACACTCGTTCAACCCGGCGATCGCCCCTCCGTGGCAGACACGCACCGACCACGACGCCTTCCTGACGATCGGCCGCGCGTTCAGTCGCCTGGCCGCCGGCCATCTCGGAGTACGGCGCGACGTCGTCGCGGTGCCACTGCTGCACGACACGCCCGACGAGATGGCGACTCCGCACGGCGTTGTCCGCGACTGGAAGGCCGGGCAGTGCGAGCCGGTACCCGGCGTCACGATGCCGAAACTGGTGGTCGTCGAGCGGGACTACGAGGCGATCGGCGACAAGATGGCCTCACTTGGGCCCCTGGTCGACACTCTCGGCGCCACGACGAAGGGCATCACTTTCGACGTCACCCGCGAGGTCGACTACCTACGCCATAAGAACGGCACGGTCCGGGGAGGCGCAGGTGACGGCCGACCGTCGCTGGCCCGGGACATCGACTCGTGCGAGGCGATCCTCGCCTTGTCCGGTACCACCAACGGGCGCCTCGCCGTTCAGGGTTTCCACACCTTGGAGGCCCGGACCGGCACGAAGCTCGCCGACCTCGCCGCCGAGCACGAGGGCAAGCAGATCACCTTCGCCGACACCCAGGCCCGCCCCGTACCGGTCATCACCTCTCCGGAGTGGTCCGGGACCGAGGCCGGGGGGCGGCGCTACTCCCCGTTCACCATCAACGTCGAGCGCCTCAAGCCGTGGCACACCCTCACCGGGCGCATGCACTTCTTCCTCGACCACGACTGGATGGCCGAACTCGGAGAGGAACTGCCGGTCTTCCGTCCCCCGCTGAACATGCACACGCTGTTCGACGAGCCGCGCATCGGGGACAACGGGGTGCTGGGCATCACGGTCCGCTACCTCACCCCGCACAGCAAGTGGTCCATCCACTCCGAATACCAGGACAACCTGTTCATGCTCAGCCTGTCGCGAGGCGGACCGACGATCTGGATGAGCAAGGAGGACGCCGCGAAGATCGGCGTGCATGACAACGACTGGATCGAGGCTGTCAACCGCAACGGCGTCGTCGTCGCCCGGGCCGTCGTCTCCCACCGCATGCCGGAGGGGACCGTCTACATGCACCACGCGCAGGACCGCCTCATCGACGTGCCACGGACCGAGACGACGGGCAAACGCGGCGGCATCCACAACTCGCTCACCCGTCTGCTCATCAAACCGACACACCTGATCGGCGGCTATGCGCAGCTGTCGTTCGCCTTCAACTACCTGGGCCCGACCGGCAACCAGCGTGATGAGGTGACGGTTATCCGCCGCCGCGACCAGGAGGTCCAGTACTGATGCGCGTCATGGCCCAGATGGCGATGGTGATGAACCTCGACAAGTGCATCGGCTGCCACACCTGCTCGGTGACATGCAAGCAGGCGTGGACCAACCGCGGCGGCGTCGAGTACGTGTGGTTCAACAATGTGGAGACCCGCCCGGGACAGGGCTACCCGCGCCAGTACGAGGACCAGGAGCGCTGGCGTGGCGGGTGGAAGCTGAACCGGCGAGGACGGCTCACGCTGAAAGGCGGCGGGCGCCTCCAAAAGATGATCACGATCTTCTCGAACCCGAAGCTGCCGTCCATCCAGGACTACTACGAGCCGTGGACCTATGACTACGAGACGCTCACCAACGCGCCCCTGCAGGAGCACACTCCCGTCGCCCGTCCGAAGTCACTGCTGACCGGCAAGGACATGAAGATCGCGTGGTCGGCCAACTGGGACGACGACCTCGGAGGATCACCCGACCACGGCGACAAGGACGTCATGCTCAGGAACATCGCCGACAAGGTGAAGTTCGAGTTCGAGCAGACGTTCATGTTCTACCTGCCGCGTATCTGCGAACACTGCCTCAACCCGTCGTGCGCCGCGTCCTGCCCGTCCGGTGCGATCTACAAACGCTCCGAGGACGGGATCGTCCTGGTTGACCAGGACAGATGCCGGGGCTGGCGCATGTGTGTCAGCGGCTGCCCTTACAAGAAGATCTATTTCAATCACAAGACCGGCAAGGCCGAAAAGTGCACGTTCTGCTTCCCTCGCGTCGAGGTAGGCCTGCCCACCGTGTGCTCCGAAACGTGCGTCGGCAGGCTTCGCTACATCGGGCTGGTGCTCTACGACGCCGACCGGGTCCTGCAGGCGGCGTCCGCACCGGACGACAGGGACCTGTTCGCCGCGCAGCGCTCCGTCTTCCTCGACCCGTCCGACCCCGCCGTCATGGCCGAGGCCGAACGCGCGGGGATTGCGCGCGACTGGATCGAGGCGGCACAGCGCTCCCCCGTCTGGGCACTGATCAACAAGTACGAGGTGGCCCTGCCGCTGCACCCGGAGTACCGAACCCTGCCGATGGTCTGGTACATACCGCCGCTGTCGCCGGTGGTTGACGTCGTGAAGGACACCGGCCACGACGCCGAGGACAGGGGAAACCTGTTCGCGGCCATCGACGCGTTGCGCATCCCGGTCGAATACCTCGCCGAGCTGTTCACCGCCGGTGACGTGGAGCCGGTGAACGCCGTGCTGCGGCGACTGGCCGCGATGCGCTGTTACATGCGTGACATCAACATGGGCCGAGACCCCGACGAGACCATCCCCGGCGCGGTCGGAATGACCGGCGAGCAGATGTACGACATGTACCGGCTGCTCGCGGTCGCCAAATACGACGAGCGCTACGTCATCCCGCCCGCGCACGCCGAGCAGGCGCACAAACTTGAGGAGATCGCCACCGAGTGCAGCCTCAGCTACGAGGGCGGCCCGGGCATGGGCGGATCGGGACCGTTCGGCGAGGGGTCGGGCGGGGCGACTCCGATCGCGGTGGAGAACTTCCACATGCTCAAGGAACGCCAGACCTCCGACACCGTCTCCTCCCCCGACGACAAGAAGACGCGGGTCAACCTGCTCAACTGGGACGGCAAGGGCACCCCGGCCGGACTGTTCCCGCCGAGGGAAGGGCCGAAGCGATGAAACGCACACGACGGGCAGGCACCCGGGGCGCCCAGACGGATCGGCAGCACGCGATCGCCTGGCAGGCGGCCTCCCTGCTGCTGGACTACCCCGACGACAAGCTCTTCGGGCAACTGCCGCTTCTGCGATCAGGGGTGGCGCAACTGCCCGAGGACCTGTGCGTCCCGCTGAACGACTTCCTCGACCACGCCGAGTCGACGACCTCGATCCGCCTCGCCGCCCACTACGTCGAGATGTTCGACACCCGTCGCCGATGCTGCCTTTACCTCAGCTACTACGCCCACGGTGACACCCGCAAACGCGGCATGGCTCTGCTGCGATTCAAACAGGCCTACCGCGCCGCGGGCCTCGAACTCTCGGACCACGAGTTGCCCGACCATCTCGCCGTCCTGCTGGAGTTCGGCGCCACCGGAAACCTCGCAGAAGGACGGCGTCTTCTCCTGGAGCACCGCGCGGGCCTCGAATTGCTGCGTCTGGCGCTCACCGACGCCACGTCACCCTACGCCGACGTCGTCGTCGCCGTCTGCCGCACACTGCCTCCTCTCCAGGGAAAGGACCGCGACGCGGTGGCCCGACTCGCCGCGGCGGGCCCCCCAAACGAAGAGGTCGGCCTGCAGCCGTTCGCCCCGCCGGAGTACATGCCCAACACCATGGGAGCTCGCCGATGAACGCCCCACAGCCCACCGGTGGTATGGACATCCTGCTGTGGGTGGTCGTGCCCTACGTCTGCCTCACGGTCTTCGTCGTCGGGCACTTCTGGCGCTACCGCTACGACAAGTTCGGATGGACCACCCGGTCCTCGCAGCTCTACGAGAACCGGCTGCTGCGCCTGGGCAGTCCGCTGTTTCACTTCGGCATTCTCATCGTCTTGCTCGGCCACGTGATGGGCCTGGGCATTCCCAAGAGCTGGACCGAGGCCGTCGGCATATCCGAGGACCTCTACCACATCATGGCCGTCGGCATGGGAACCGTCGCCGGCTTCTGCACCCTGGCCGGGATGAGCATTCTGATATACCGCCGGCGCATGGTCGGTCCGGTGTTCAGCGCCACAACCAAGACGGACAAGGTGATGTACGCCGTGCTCGGCACGGTCATCGTGCTCGGGCTCGTCAACACGGTCATCGCCAACCTGTTCGGCCATTACGACTACCGGGAAGGTGTGTCGGTGTGGTTTCGCGGGGTCTTCCGCTTCAGCCCGCATCCCGAGCTGATGGCGCAGGCTCCTCTCGGGTTCCAGTTGCACGGCCTCGCGGCGTTCCTGCTCTTCGCCTTGTGGCCCTTCACTCGCCTGGTCCACGTTTTCAGCGCCCCGCTGGGTTACTTCGCCCGGCCCTACATCGTCTATCGCAGCCGCGATGACCAGCTCGGGAACCGGGCCCCTCGCCGCGGATGGGAAAGAGTGAAATAACCCATTCCACACAGGGCATTCCGGGTGAGCCCACCAGCGTGACCTCATTGAAGGACCTGACCGCCGATCTTCTCGCCCAGGCCCGGGAGCACCACTCCCGCCGCGCCGCCAAGACGATCGTCGGGGGCGCCTTGCCACGGACCACAGCCCTCACCCTGGCCGAGGACGCGGACCTGGCCGGCTCCGCCTCCAGAGCCTGCTGCGAGCGGAAGAAGGCCGAGGTCGAACACCCTGAACAGGCCCTGATGCGTCTCGCCCGCCGCCGGGTGGACGTGCTGTTCGCCATGCTCCACGACGGCACCTTCTTCGAACCACACCCGGCGCCCCAAGCCGCCTGAACCACAGCAAACCAACCGCCCCGCCGCGTCCCTCCCGTCATCATCCTCACCGTGACCGCGGCTTTCGGGCTGCTGCTCGGCTGGGCAGCGTACGGCCTGCACGGGACGACACCCCTGTTGGAGCGGGCCACCAACTCGGTGTCCACCTGGATCATCTGGACTGCCGCGGCCGGTGCGCTGATACGTGCCCGGCCGCTCGCCGTCGTCCAACTCCTCACTCGGTCGAATGCACTGGTCACAGCCACTCGTTGATGGCCGCCACCAGGACGGTCGCAGAGTGCCCGGCGGGTCGGCGGCCCAGCGGTCCCATCCCGCGAGCAGCCCACGCGCCGCGGCCTAGTCGTGGCGGAGGAGATCCACGTCGATGTCCGCGTGCTCGCGGTAGGCGTGGCCGACCTCCAGCTCGATCGCATATCCTCCGGCGATCCACCAGGGTGTCCCCAACCCGCGAAACAGCTCGACGACCTCGGCCAGCGGAGCTGGTTCCCACGGTCCCCACGGTGTTTCCGTACGCGGCATACCGCCATTGTCACCGAGGCGAGCCGGGCGGGGAACGAGGCGTCACGCCGGAAACGCGGGGAACGAGGCCTCACGCCGGGTCGGGGACCGCCAGGTGCCATCTGAGCCATTCGACGACGTTCTTGACGAAGGTCACCCGGTTGGCGATCTGCCGGATCTCGTGCCCCTCGTCCTCGAACAGCAGGAGCTCGCAGGGCACCTCGCGGGCCCGCGCCGCCTGGAGCGCCTGCTCGGCCTCGTACAGGGGGACGTTGGTGTCGCGGGCACCGTGCACGATCAGCAGCGGAGCGGCCAGCCGGTCGAAGGAGTGCAGGGGCGACAGGGCCCGCAGCAGCTCGCGGTCGGCGACGGGGTGGCCGTACTCGCTGACGGCCGCCGCGGCGATCCACGGCTCGGTCCGCTCGTAGAAGGTCTCGAAGTCGGCCATCCCGCAGACGTCGACTCCGGCGCGGAAGAGGCGCGGGTGGGTGACGAGGGCGGCCAGCGTCAGGTAGCCGCCGTACGAGCGTCCCATGCACGCGATCCTGGCCGGGTCGGCGAGGCCCGCCCGTGCCAGTTCCAGGGCGCAGTCGGCGACGTCGTCGATCGCGTCGAAGCGGAGGGCGTGGTTGTCGGCGTTGCGGAAGGCCCGCCCGAATCCCGACGAGCCGCGGATGTTCGGCGCGAGCACCCCGATCCCGGCGGCCAGCAGGTTCTGGAACAGCGGGTTGAAGGTGGGCCTTTCCTGGCTCTCGGGGCCGCCGTGCAGGTAGACGACGAAGGGCGCCGGCCCCGGGACGCCCGGGACCCGGTAGAGCCAGCCGGTCAGTTCCATGCCGTCTCGCGCCTGGAAGCGCATCAGCTCCGCGTCGGCCGCCCCGGGGATCCGCCCGGATCCCGCGATCCGCCGGTAACCGCCGGTCGCCAGGTCGCAGAGCAGCACGTGGGAGGGGTGGCCGGGCCCTTCGGCCGCCAGGACGGCCAGGCTGCCGTCCAGGGACACCCTGATCGAGGACACCACCTCGGCGGGCAGGGGCGGGAGCGGGCGCGTCTCGCCGGTGGCCGTCTCGATCACCTCCAGCTCCGACCGGCCGGAGTCGTTCCACACCAGGACGGCGATGCGGCCGTCGGCACTCAGCGCGAACTGGTCCAGCTCGGCGTCGGGACGCTCTGCCAGCACGATCCCCGCCCCGTCCTCGCCCACCGCGACCAGCGCGGCCCGGTCGCGGCCGACGTCGGACAGCAGGTAGGCGGTCGTCCCGTCGGGAGAGAGGATCCCGTAGTCGGTGGTGCCGGTCAGCCCGGCCAGCAACGGCCGCTCCCCGTGGCCCGGCAGGTCGCCCGCGGCCTCGTCGGGAAGGCTCGCGGGAAGGCCGGGCGGGACGTCGGAGAGATGGCCCGGGGGAAGGTCGAAGCGGATCCCTGCGGGAGGGTCGACAGTGAGGCCGGGCGAGATGTCGTGGAGATCGCCGGGAGGGAGATCGAAGCGGATCACGGCGGGAAGGTCGGCGGAGAGCCCGCCGGGCGGGTCCGAGGGGAGATCCCCGGGATGGGAGAGACCGGGGACGAGATCACCGGGATGGAGCAGGCCGGGGACGAGACCGCCGGGATGGGCGGGATGGTGGCCCGTGGGCTCGCCGGGAAGGGCCGGAAGATCGGCCACGTACATTCGGCGCACGCCGCGCGGGCCGCGTCGCAGCAGCATCCGCCGGTGGTCGCGGCTGACCGCGGCCGGCTGCAGGAGTGCCCCGCCCGCGATGACCTCCCGGCTTCCCGAGGCCGCGTCGATCAGCACCGCGTCCGTACGGCCACAGGAGGAGACCTCCGCGACGAGGAGGACCTCTCCCTGGCCGGTCCAGCGCACGAACGACGCCGATCCGCCCTCGGGCGCGGCCAGCGGGCGCAGATCGCCGCCGTCGGGCCGCACCGTCCAGACCTGCGTGTGCTCCCCGCCGCCCGGCACGACGAGGACGGCCAGACGCCGGGCGTCGGGGGACCAGCTCACGTCGGCGACGGGCTCGGGTCCCGTGTCGACCGGCCAGGCCTCCGGGTCCTCCCCCTGGAAGGCCTCCGGAGTCTCCCCCGGGGGCCACGCCTCCAGCTCCGCGCCGAGAGGCTGGATCCAGACCTGCGGCGAGCCGTCCCGGTCGCCGACGAAGGCGACGGCGCTCAGGTCGGGCGCCAGCGCGGGCGCCCGGCAGCTCCAGGCGGTCAGGCCCGTGCCCATCGAGGGACCAGAACGGGCGCCAAGAATTTCGGTCATCAAACTCCTTGTGCCTGCAACCACAGCTCCAGGAGTCCGAGTTGCCACAACGCGTTGGCACCCAGGGTAGTGCGGTGTTCGTCCGGTGCCGCGAGCAGCTTGTCGACGTACGGCTGGTCGAACAGGCCCCGGGACCTCGCGGTCTGACCGGTCAGCGCGTCCCTGACGAGCTCCAGGAACGGGCCGTGGATGTGTTTGATGGCCGGGACGGGAAAGTATCCTTTGGGCCGGTCGACGACCTCGGCGGGCA
Organism: Streptosporangium sp. H16; assembly: GCF_051918855.1. NCBI lineage: Bacteria > Bacillati > Actinomycetota > Actinomycetes > Streptosporangiales > Streptosporangiaceae > Streptosporangium > Streptosporangium sp. H16. The sequence continues at coordinate 12,374 of NZ_JBPXMD010000014.1, read as the reverse complement.
GCAGCTTGCGGCCGGCGCTCTTCAGGACGCCTTTGCCGCCGGAGGCGAGCTTGAGCTCGGGCGGGCAGGCCGCGGCCAGCTCGACCAACTCGTGGTCGAGGAAGGGGGTCCTGGCCTCCAGCCCGAAGGCCATGGTCATGTTGTCCACGCGCTTGACCGGGTCGTCGACGAGCATGACGTTCGTGTCCAGGCGCAGCACCGCGTCGAGCGCGGTGTCGGCGCCGGGCCGCGCGAGGTGGCGCCGGACGAAATCGCCGCTGACGTCCTCGGCTGGCATGTAGTCGGGCGACAGGATCGCGCCCAGCGTCCCGTGCGAGCGGTCGAAGAACTCCCTTTCGTAGACGACGGCGGCGTCCTCGCGCGACACGCCGGCGAGCGGCGGGTACCAGCTGTAGCCGGCGAACACCTCGTCGGCGCCCTGGCCGGACTGGACGACCTTGACGTGCTTGGAGACCTCCTCCGACAGCAGGTGGAAGGCGACGCAGTCGTGGCTGACCATCGGCTCGCTCATGGCCCGCACCGCGTGCTCCAGGGCGGGCAGCAGCCGGGCGTCGTCGATGGGGATGCGCTGGTGATCGGTGCCGAACTCGGCGGCGACCAGGTCGGAGTAGGCGAACTCGTCCCCCCGCTCCCCTCCCGCCGAGGAGAACCCGATACTGAAGGTCGACAGGCCCGGCTGTCCCTCCTCGGCCAGCAGCGCGACGATCAGGCTGGAGTCCAGGCCTCCGGAGAGCAGCACGCCCACGGGCACGTCCGCGACCATGCGCCTGCGTACGGCCGCCCGCAGCCGGTCGAGCACGACCTCGCCCCACTCGTCCGCGGTCAGCCCGGCGTACTCGGGCAGGGCCGACCGGGTGTAGGGCGGCTGCCAGTACAGGTGGTCGGTGACGGTTCCGTCGGGCTCGAAGGTGCGTACGGTGGCCGGGGGAAGCTTGCGCACCCCGGCGAGGATGGTGCGCTCGGTGGGCACCACGGAGTGGAAGGTCATGTAGTGGTGCAGGGCCACCCGGTCGATGCCGGTGTCCACCCCTCCCCCGGCGAGCAGCGCGGGCAGCGACGAGGCGAAGCGCAGCCGCCCGGCGTCCTGGGTGAGGTACAGCGGCTTTATCCCCAGCCGGTCGCGGCCGAGCGTGAGCCTGCCGGTGTCGCGCTCGGCGACCACGAAGGCGAACATGCCCTTGAAGCGGTCGACGCAGCCGGTCCCCCAGCGGTGGAAGGACTTCACCAGCACCTCGGTGTCGGAGGTGGAGAAGAAGCGGTAGCCCAGGCCCTCCAGCTCCTCGCGCAGCTCGCGGTAGTTGTACAGGCACCCGTTGAAGACCCCCGCCATGCCGAGGTCGCTGTCCACCATCGGCTGGGCGCCCCGGTCCGACAGGTCGATGATCTTCAGGCGCCGGTGGCCGAGGGCGACCGGCCCCAGCGACCACAGGCCGGCCCCGTCGGGTCCCCTGTCGTGCATCACGTCACTCATCCGGGCCACGGCGGCGACGTCCGCCGGGCGGCCGTCGAACCGGAGCTCACCGCTCAGACCACACATCGAAACCCCCCGGTGACCGGCTCGGGCCGGAGCCCGTCACCCAGATCACCCATCTCACGCATCTCATGCATCTCATGCATCTCACGCATCTCACGCATCGGTGACCGGCCCACGCCTGAGCTCACCGCTCAAGCCGCGCACCGGCGGCCCTCCTCGGCAGCCAGGTGTCCTTGGAACCGCCCCCCTGGGAGGAGTTGACGATCATGCTGCCGGCCGGGGCGACGCGGGTCAGCGCCGTCGGCGGCACCGTCGCCGTCTCGCCGGAGCAGACGAAGGCCCGCAGGTCGACCACGCGCGGGCTCAGCCGCCGCCCGTCGAAGGTCGGGTGCGTCGACAGCCGGACCGTCTCCTGGGCGACCCAGCCCTCGGGTGCGGTGAGGATCGTCTTCCTGACCCGCTCGAGCTCCTCGGCGGAGGCGTCGGGGCCGACGACCACGCCCTGCCCGCCGAACCCGTCCACCGGCTTGACGACCAGCTCGGCCAGCCGGTCGAGCACCTGCTCCCGGTCCTCGGCGTCCCGGCACAGGTAGGTGGGGACGTTGTCGATGAGGGGCCGCTCGCCCAGGTAGTACTCGATGAGGCGCGGCACGTACCGGTACAGGCACTTGTCGTCGGCGACGCCGTTGCCCGGCGCGTTGGCCAGGACGAGCGCGGAACGCTCGACGGCGTCCATGATCTCCAGCCCGAGGCGGCCGTCGAGCAGGTCTCTCTCGTCGATCCTGCGGTAGAGCACCTCGATCCTGCGCCCGTCGATCTCCAGGTTGCCGTTCTTGAAGGACAGGTCGGCCGGTACGGCCAGGACCACCCCCATTTCCTCGGCGAGCATCCTGTGCTCGTAGTAGGCGGAGTCCTCGGGCCCCGCCGAGACCACGGCGAGAGCCGACGGGTCGCCGGAGCCCGCCGCGAGCAGTGCCTCCCGCAGCGTCCGCAGGCCCTCCCTCGGGTCGGCGAGCTCCTCGCCGCGGACGAGTTCCGGCATCAGCTCGGCGACCAGCCGCCGGTTGGTCACGGCGTATCCGAGGCCCGAGGGCACCCGCAGGTTGTCCTCCAGCACCGCCCAGCGGCCGACGTTGTCGCGGACCAGGTCCAGCCCGGCCACGGCGCAGCGCATGGTGCCCTGCGGCACCCTGCGGCCGGGCCTGCGGTAGCCGGGCGACTCGTCGACCACCCAGGCGGGGATCGTGCCGTCCCTGATGATCTCGCGCCCGTCGTAGACGTCGTGCAGGAACGCCTCCAGCGCGCGCACCCGCTGCGGCAGTGCCCGCTGGATCTCGGCCCACTCGCCGCCTTGGACCAGGCGGGGGACCAGGTCGAACGGGTAGATCCGGCTCTCGCCGCCGCCCTCGACCTGGAAGGTCATGCCGTTGCGGCGCTGGTAGGCGTCGCGCTTCTCCTCCCGGTCGCGCAGTCCTTCCACGCCCAGGCGGTCGAGGACCCGCAGCACCGGCTGGTAGGACTCGCGCACCGTTCCCTCGATGATCGCCTCGTCGCCGGGAGCCTCGTAGCCGTCGAGGAGACTGGTGTGCATCCTCGGCATCGGACCGCCGAAGGCGGTCTCCCACTCCTCGGAGCGCGTCTCGGCGATGACGAGGTCGACCACGTCGGACAGCCTGCCGCTGCGGGCGTACGCCTCGCGCTGGCGGGCCGAGGAGCTTCCCCGCGCCAGCGACTCCCTGGCCAGGGACGTGACGAGCTCCCAGTCGCCGCACTGCTCCAGCTGCGGGCGCAGGCCGTCGATCATCCGCCGGATCACCTCGCCCGCGGGCGCCGGGGTGCCGTCGACCGGGTCGACGAGATCGCCTTCCAGCCCGGAGCGCGACGCCCGCCACGACGCGGCGCGGACCATCTCCAGCCGGACCGTGCGCTCGGGGCCCTTCTGCGCCGCCTCCAGCTCCCTGGCCACCAGCGCCCTGAACAGCCCGGCGATCAGCACGATGTCGCCCACCCGGGGGCAGGCGTCGCAGACCCGCAGCTCGATGGTGGGCAGGTGCGCCGAGGGCCGGATGTCGAAGTAGATCATGCCGGGGTCGGTGATCACCCCGGAGGCGACGAGGTCCCGCACCACCCGGTCGTACTCGGCGGCCGACTCGAACCTGGGCACCGGACCGGCGGTGGGCCAGCGCTGCCACAGCAGCGGGCGGTAGCTGGCGTACCCGGTGTCGGAGCCCAGCCAGTACGGCGAGCTGGAGCTCAGGGCGAGCAGCGGGGGGATCCAGGGGGCCAAGCGGTGGGCGACGGCCACCGCCAGGTCGCGATCCTCGACGTCGGCGTGGAACTGCGTCCCGCAGATCAGCTGCTCGCGGGTGAGCAGCTGGTAGTCGGCGAGCATCTGTTCGTAGCGGGGATCAGGGGAGATCTTCAACGCCTCCAGATCCACCAGCGGCACGCTTCCCGCCGCCACGATTCCCAGGCCGAGGCCGTCCGCGGCCTGGATCACCGTGCGGCGCAGCGCGGTCAGGTCGTGCCCGAGGTCCTCCAGATGCATGAAGGGCCTGCTGTTGGCCTCGACGACCGAACGCTGCAGCTCGTGGGTGAAGCGATTCGCCGGCAACTGCTCAAGCAGGACGCCGGCCCGTGGGACGAGGTGCCGGGTGTCGACATCGACGACGTGGAACTCCTCTTCGACACCGACCGCGATCGGCCCCGCCAGACCCGCCATTTCATCACTCCTGAAGTACGCCGGTTCATGGGGTTTTTTGTTCTTTGCCCGAAAAAAGGAGTTCCGCACTTCACGAGGCACTTTGCGAGAAAGTGAAGCCGTGAGGTCGCCCCCTGCCGGACAGACCCGCTTCCCTTTCGGCGCGCGGACTCACCTCTTTCGGGCGGGAGATGTCACGCGGGTTTCGAAGATGACATCGATGGCCGCCGGCGACGGGACGGACCTCTCCGGCGAAACTCCGCCCGAGGTCAGGACGCGACCCCGCCACGCCCGGCCCGGCGTGACGATCCCTGTCCCCGGCCACGCCCGGCCCGGCGTGATCACCCCTGACCGCGGCGGGAACCACGGCCGGGCTCCCCCTCATGCCCGGCCCGGTGAACAGAGCCCACGCGGGCGGGCTACCCGGCCGGGGACTCGTCACGCCCTGACGGCCCGGCGTCCGGCCGCTCCCGGGCCGGGGAGGCTTCGGCGGGGTCGGGCGAACCCGGCGGGTCCGACTGGCCGGACGGGCCGGGGAGCAGCTCGGCCTCGTCCGGACGCGACTCGATCATGCGCGGTGGCCGGGGCGCGTCTTCCGGCGGCGGCCCGAACGTGTCGGGAAACGCGCGGATCCCGAGGGCCTCCGGACGATCGTCCGACGGATCGGGCGGATCGATGAGCTGCCGCACGGGCGGGCTGTCCAGGAACGTGGAGACCGCGTCGACCACCCCCTCCCCCAGCGGGCGGAACGCGTCGACCACGGCCTGGGCGGGCGGGCCGAGGCGGGTGCCGACCTCCTGGAGGAACTCCTCCAGCACCTGCGGCAGCGGCGGCACCGGCAGACCGAACTGGGGCTTCGGCCGCGCCTTCTCCGGCGGCGTCCAGCGCATCGAGTCGTCGCTCATGGCGAGCCATTCGTCGACGGCGCCGTCGATGGAGTCGAGCACGTGATCGGAATCGTCTGGCATGGCGGCTCCCCTCATGACCGGGATCCGATAAGACGACGGTACCTCGCCCCACCTCCCCCGGGCAGGGGCGGGTGGGAACCGTCTTCGCGGTGTCGTTTCCCCGATCACCGGAACGGCGGCTGTACAGCGTTGGTACGGCGGTGATACAGCAGTGGTACGGCAGCCGCACGGCGGCGGAGACCCGATCATCAAAGCCCGTTAAACTGGCATAACCCCCTCAACTGGGGGAATAAGCTGTCGATGCTCTCTCAAACTCGTCCTGCCGGCAGTGACACGCTCACATTCCTCGGCGCGATCATGCGTAATCCCCACCAACTCGGGGCGATCGCTCCCAGCTCGAAGGCCGTCGCCCGGCTGGTGTCCTCGATCGTCCCCACGACCCCCGGAGCCGTGGTCGTCGAACTCGGCGCCGGCGGCGGAGTGATCAGCGACGCGATCCGCGACCGGCTGCCCCCGGGGGGACGGCAGCTCGCCGTGGAGGTCAACGAAGGCATGGTGGACCACCTGCGGCGCAGCAGACCCTGGCTGGAGGTGATCCCCGGCGACGCGGGCGACCTCGGCAAGCTGCTGCGGGAGGCCGGTCTGTCCCACGCGGACGCGATCGTCTCCTCGCTTCCCTGGACCCTGTTCGAGGACGCCCAGCAGAAACGCGTTCTGGAGGAGATCGCGGCCTCACTCACCCCCGGCGGCGCCTTCAGCACCATCACGACGCTGACCGTGATGCCGTTCCGGCGCTTCCGGCATTTCCGCGGTCTCATGAACAGCACGTTCACCACCGTCGACACCCTGGGCCCGATCTGGCGCAACGTACCGCCCGCCCTGGTGTACACCGGAGTCGTGGCGAGCGATCGGCTGGCCGGGGGGACCGCCGGCGGCTGAGTGGCCGGCGGGCGACCCGCCGGGGACACCGGCGGCGAATGAACGGCCCGCCGGGATCCACCGGCGGGCGGACGGGTGAAAGACGACGGCGGAGGTGATCGGGCGGGGTTCCTCCCGGCCGGGCGGGCCGGGGGCGGGTGGGAACCTCGCGATGACGGCGGGGCCCGCCGTCATCGCGAGGTCAGGACCGGCCCCGTCCACGTGAGATCGTCCAGGTTGACCACGATGGCGTCCTGGGTGCTGCGGGCGATGACCACGATCGCCTCCAGGTCGGGGTCGGGGTTCTCCTCCCTGTGGGGGACGAAGGGCGGCACGAAGATGTAGTCGCCCGGCTCGGTGTCGATGCGCACCTCGACGGGCTCCTCCCCCTCGATGTCGGCGAAGACGAACGAGGGGTTGCCGCTGACGACGTAGATGGCGGTCTCGGACTCGCCGTGATGGTGGTTCGCCGAGACGGTGGCGGGCGCCACGTGGGTCTGGCCCATCCACAGGCGGCTGGAACCGACGGTGGCGCCGCTGATGGCCGCGCGGCGGCGCATGCCGCCGGTCTGGGCGGTCTCGGAGGTGAGGCCGCCGGGCGCGATGTGGTGCAGGCGGCGGTGGAACGGATCTTCGGGAAGGACGATCGGCATCGGTCGCTCCTGGTTCGGTCGGAGTTGCGCGGCGCGAGCGCCCCACGACTCCCGTCAAGTCTCGCCGAACCGCGAACCGGTCTCGCCGGCTCATGCAAGATCGAAATCGGGCGGTCAACAGAAATAAACCTCTGTCCGGCCTGGTTGCCGCCTACATGGCTGATGACGACAACATCCGCGGGACGGCCCGCGGCTCCTCCGAGGTGCCCCTGTCGATCCTCGAACTGGCGACCGTCGGTTCGGGAGTGACGCCCACCGAGACCCTGAAGGCGAGCACCGAGCTGGCCAGGCGCGCGGAGGAGTGGGGTTACCACCGGATCTGGGTGGCCGAGCACCACGGCATGCCCTCCGTGGCGAGTTCCTCGCCCGCGGTGTTGATCGCCCATCTGGCCGCCGCGACCAGGAGCATCCGGCTGGGGTCCGGCGGCGTCATGCTGCCCAACCACGCCCCGCTGGTCGTCGCCGAGCAGTTCGGCACCCTGCACGCGCTGCACCCGGGCCGTATCGACCTCGGGCTCGGCCGGGCCCCCGGCACCGACCCCGCCACGGCGAGGGCCCTGCGCGGGCGGCACGGCCTGGACGCCGACGACTTCCCCGAGCAGCTGGCCGAGCTGACGGCCTTCCTGGACGGCGCGTTCCCGCAGGGCCACCCGCTGGAGCGGGTCGTCGCGGTGCCCCGCTCGCCCGAGTCGGGCCGCCCGCCGATCTGGCTGCTCGGTTCCAGCGGCTTCAGCGCCCAGCTCGCCGGGATGCTCGGCCTGCCGTTCGCTTTCGCGCACCACTTCAGCGGGAACAACACCATCCCTGCCCTTGAGCTGTACCGGTCGTCCTTCGAGCCCTCCGCCGTCCTCGACCGGCCGTACGCGATGATCGGCGTCTCCGCGATCGCCGCCGAGACCCCCGAGCAGGCGCTGCGCCTGGCCCGCTCCGGCGGGCTGTCCATGCTGCGGCTGCGGCGCGGGACCCCGCAGCCGATCCCCACGCCCGAGGAGGCCGAGAACTACCCGTACAGCCCGATAGAGCGGGACTTCCTCGACGACCACCTGTCCAAGGTGGTGCTGGGGGACGCCGCCGGGGTGCGGCAGGGGCTGGAGGATCTCCGCAAGCGCACCGAGGCCGACGAGCTGATGATCACCACGATGGTCCACGGCACCGCCGACCGGGCCCGCTCCTTCGAGCTCATCGCCCAGGCGTACGACCTCACCGGCGGCTCCTGACCCGGGAACCCACCGCCTCCGCCGGCTCTCGTTTCTGTGCTTCGACGAGGGCCGCTGGACGGATATCGCCCATCTGCGCCGGTAAAGACGTAGATCTCCACCGAATCTGCACAGAAGGCCGTTACGCTCCGGGTGCATGATCAGATCGAGATGGGTGGGCCTGCTGGTCTGGCCGGTGGTGCTGCCGTTCGCGGCCTGGGCGGCGCTCAGGGCCGGCGGGTGGACCCCGCTCTGGCAGTGGGTCGCCCTGGTGGCGTTCACGCCGTACGTGGCGGCGGCCTCCGCGATCCCGCTGCTCCTGGCGCTGGGGCTGCGCCGCTGGGCGGCCGCGGCCGTCGCCCTGGTCACGAGCGCGGTGCTGGCGACGGCCGTACTCCCCCGGTACTTCGGCGACACGGATCAGCCCGCCGCCGACGGGGGACGGCTGCGGGTGCTCGCCGCGAACCTCGCCGTCGGCGCGGGCGACACCGACGTCCTGATGAGGCTCGTGCGCTCCCTCGACCCGGACGTGCTGACCCTCCAGGAGGTCACCCCGACCGCGCGCGACCGCTTGGAGGCGGCCGGGCTGCGCCGGCGCATGCCCCACGTCGTGGACCGCGCGGTCGACGGGGTGTGGGGCTCGGGCATCTACTCCAAGCACCCCGTCGCCGAGAAGCCGCTGATCGCGCTGGGCAGGTTCCGGCAGGCGCGAGGGGTGGTCAAGCACCCGAGCGGCCACGAGATCGAGGTCGTCTCGGTCCACCCCTGCGCGCCCCGGTACGGCGACAAGGTGCCGTGCTGGGAGCAGGGACTGCGGGCGCTGCCCAGGGCGGGCGGGCAGCTGCGGGTGCTCGCGGGCGACTTCAACGCCACCCTCGACCACCGGCTGGTACGCGACCTGCTCGACAGCGGCTACCGCGACGCGGCCGACGTCACCGGGCACGGCCTGACGCCCACCTGGCCGCAGCAGGGCTGGGAACCCGTCCCCGGGGTGACGATCGACCACGTGCTCGCCGACTCGCGCATGGCGATCAGGAGTTTCGGCGTCCACCGCCTCCCGGACACCGACCACCGCCCGGTCTTCGCCGAGCTGGGCCTGCCCCGCTTCACGAAGCGCTGAACCCGGACCGTTTCACGAACCGCTTCGCGAAGCGTTGAACCCGGCCCGCCTCACGGACCGCCGAGCGGGACCCGGGCGGTCGCCGATCTTCGCGAGCGGGACCCGCCGAGGAACAGGACCAGGGCGAGGACGGCGTACGGCACCGCGGACGCGGTGAAGATCGCGGCATGGCCGGCCAGCGCCGAGGCCGCGGCGTAGCCGCCGTAGACGAGGACGGCGCCCAGCTCGGTGCCCAGCCCGGCCAGCGAGGTCACGGTGGCGCGGGCCGGGCCGGTGATGCTCTCCTGCAGCCGTACGTCGGCCAGCACGCTCGCCATCTGGAAGACGCAGAAGGCCACCGCGAGGGCGACGAACCCCGCCGCGGTCCCGCCCGCCGCGCCCGCGCCGAGCGCCAGCGCCCCGAACGCGAGGAGCGCGGCGAACTCCCGGTCCGTGAAGCTCCGCCCGGCCGCCGCGAGCAGGCCACCGGCCGCGATCCCCACGGAGACCAGGAGCACCAGGAGCGGCACGAGGTGCGTGGCGACGCCGGTGCCGATCGCGAGCAGCGGGGTGTACTCCTCCAGCGAGCCCCACAGGGCCGTCACCGCCGGCACCAGCAGCAGCGCCCGGCGCGTCGGCCGGTCGGCGCGCGCCGCCCGCAGCCCCTCGCGCAGGATCGCGGCATACCCGCCCGCGGGCACCTCCTCCTCATCGGCCCCCTCCGCGGCCCCCTCGCCTTCCCGTCCGGTTTCCCGCCCGGCGCGTACGCGGTGTTCGGGAAAGGCCAGCGCGGCCACCGCGGCGAGCACGCACGCCAGGACGCTGCCGGCGGCGACCAGCGGATAGCCGCCCATGGCGAACACCGGGGCGGCCACGACCGTGGACACCACGACGGCGCCGGTGCCGATCGCGCGGGCGCGGCCCATGATCGCGGCGTAGCGGCCGGCCGCGCCCAGGCGGTCGAGCTCGGTGTAGACCAGCGCCTCCAGCGCGCCCGACTGCAGCGCTCCGGAGGCGCCCCACAGCACGAAGCCCGCGGCGAACACCCAGTAGGAGGGGGCCGCGACCCACAGGCCGAAGCCGGCGGCGGCCAGCAGCGGCGCCAGGGCGAGCAGCGCGCGCCGCGAGACGGCGTCGGCCCACACCCCTGAGGGGACCTCCAACGCGACGGAGGTGACCGACCAGATCGCCAGGAGCGAGGAGATCTCGGCGGTCGACAGACCCGTGTCGACGAACAGCAATGCGTAGAACGGGTAGAACAGGACGAACTCATCAAGGAGGGTGTAGGCGTAGAGCGTCGCTGCCAGGCGCTTCGCACGCCCTTCGGGCGCACGGTGAAAAGAAGTGGTCATGAGGTCCTTCTCGCGGAGGCTGGGCGGACTCGGGATGCTCGGCATCTCCGGGGGTCCACGGCAGCTCGCGCCGGACCGACCGATCGTTGAGGATCAATGTCGCCAGGTCATACCGCAGACCATACAGCCGCCCCGCCCGCCCCGGCCTCCCCTTTTCCTCGGGCGGGTTTTCCTCGGGCGGGGAACGCCTCCCCGGCGAGGGCGCGGCCGCGCGTCAGGCCGCCGCGGGCACCGCGGGCAGCCGAGCCCGCTCCGCCTCCGGCCCGCCTGACCGGACCGGACCGGGCGGGGCCGGTCAGAACTCGTCGTGCCCGGAGACCTGGCCGATCGGGAAGACGTGCCTGTTCGCGGCGCAGACGGTCTCCAGGACGTGGACGGGCACGTCCTCGTCGGAGTAGCCGGCGCGAAGGACCTGGACGACCCACTCCCCCGGTTCGAGCTCCAGGGTCTCGTACTCGAAGGATGTCGGCGGGCGGGCCGTCAGGGTCTCCTCGGCTCGGCCGAAGGTGTGGCCGAGGGCGACCAGCGCCGACTGCAGCGACGGCTTGACGAACCCGGGCTCGGCGAGGCGGGTGCCCCCGAACAGGTCCGCCCGGAAGTAGCTGGTGGCGATGCGCACCGGGATCCCGTCGGCCGTCATCATCTTCCGCCGGGCGATCACCTCGGCGCCGGGTTCGACTCGCAGACAGGCGGCCACGTGCTCACCGGCCGGCTCCGGGCCCACGTAGAGCATCCTGCGGCCCGGTGTGACGCCCTGCCGTTCCGCCTCGGCGAGGAACAGGGACGCGGAAGCCCGCACGGCGGGGTCGGTCGGCAGCGCCCGCCGCACCAGGACCCTGGGTGTGCGGACCACGAACTCCTCGGACGTGCGGACCACAGACTCCTCGGAGACGCGGCCGGGGGACACGCCCAGACTCGTCCCTATGTCCTCCAGGCTCATCCCCGAGTCGCGGGCTTCGGCGATCGCCTGACGACGCATCTTCGCCGCCTCCGCGAGGAGTCCCTGCTCTTCGGTGATGAGACGGCTCAGAACCCGTGCGCGCTCCACGGGGTCGCTCAGCCCGGAAACATCGCGCAACGTCTCCAGATCCATCGGGGCCCGCCTCCTCGCGCTCAACACCACCGGGGATTTTAGTCCTCCCTGTTTCCGGGCCGGGCCGGTGCCGGTACCGACGGCCCGGAAGGCCCCCCGGCGACGGCCGCCGGGCCGTCGCACGCGCCCGCCCGGGGCACGGGTCGTTCTCCATCGGAGGCGCGAGCCGTTCACTCCGGGAGAGGACGCGCGGTCAACGGGCACTCTGGCCTGGGGGTTGGAAGCAGTTGGTGGTTGAGCATGTATCAGGATGTGTGAGTGAACGTGAAAGAGTGGGTTAAGGCGCAGGCGTCTTCATCGACGTGCCCGCCTCCACCGACCCCTCCACCGTCACGGCTGGCAAGGCCACCGGCTCCGTCTGCGGCTTCCTGCGCTCCCGAGGCGGGCGTCGGTCTGTTCGCCGATCGGGGAGTCATTGATCATGACTCCTACGCTACGTTGGCGGTCGGTGACGTAGCGTGAGGGGGAGGGTTGATGCGGGTCCACCAGGCCTACCGCTATGCCCTGGACCCCACCCCCGAGCAGGCGCGCCTGCTCGCCTCCCACTGCGGCGCGGCCCGGTTCGCCTTCAACTGGGGCCTGGCCCGCGTCAAGGCCGCCTTGTCCCAGCGTGCGGCTGAGCAGTCCTACGGCCTCGCGGATGAGATGCTGACCGAGGTGCCGTGGTCGCTGTACGGTCTGCGCCGGGCCTGGAACACCGCCAAGAACACCGTCGCGCCGTGGTGGGCCGAGCACTCCAAAGAGGCCTACACCACCGGCCTGGACGGGGTGGCGCGGGCGCTGAGGAACTGGGCGGCTTCGCGTCACGGCACCCGTAAGGGGCCGAAGATGGGGTTTGCCCGGTTCAGGTCCAAGCACCGCGCCGCCCTTTCGTGCCGGTTCACCACCGGCGCGATCCGGGTGGAGGCCGACCGCCGCCACGTGACACTGCCCCGGCTCGGCACCATCCGCACGGGCGAGTCCACCCGGAAACTGGCCCG